>JBDTXZ010000465.1:0-3967 GCA_040005935.1 bacterium
CTGGCCGGCGGACGCTATTCGCCTCGATGCGTATGACGCGGAGGCGGGAGCGGGGACATTCTATGACAAGTGCGGCTTTCGCGAGGTGGGACGCGTGGCCTACCGAGCGGTCCCGCTGGTGTATTACGAACGTCTGGTGAACGGTGAACGGTGAACGGTGAACGGTGAACGGTGAACGGTAACCGCGTTTACAGTTTTGCCGTATGCCCACGGTGAAGCATCACGCAACCAAGGAGATCCTGTGACCCACAGTGGACCGATCATGGATTCCCCTCCACCCAGGCAGAGCACGATGGGACGCTCGATGCAGGTCGTGAAATCGGGCGTGAGCTTTGGCTCCGCGCTCGCGATCGCCATTTCGTGGAGCGTGCACCACTCGATCCTGTGGGCGATCATCCAAGGCTTTCTCGGCTGGATCTATGTGGCGTACTACGCGGTGACGCGCTGAGGCCCGTAACGCTGAACTCCGCGACCTGTGAACGGTATTTCTTTAACCGTTCACCGTTCACCGTTCACCGTTCACCGTTCACCGTTCTCCGTTCTCCGTTCACCTTGTAGAGCCTACGGCACCAACACCGGCCTCCCCTCTGCGTCGAGCACCTGAATCGGCGCAATGCCTGTCGCCTTCAATAGCCCCTCGATCGACGCGCGATCCCCGACGATCACCAGGTTCATGTGATCGACGTCGATGTACTTCTTCGCCACGCGAGTGAGATCATCCTTCGTGACCGCGTTGATCTTTGCGGCGTAATCCTGGAAGTACGTCTCGGGCAAGCTCTGTGTGTAGAGGCTCGATATGGCCGCGGCCAAGCCTCCCACCGATGAGAATCGTCCAGGAAGTGATTGAATCAGCCCTTCCCTACCCTCGACCAGCTCAGCATCCGTAAACGGCTGATCGCCGCGGACGCCATTGAAGTGCGTCATGAATCCAATCAGCGCGCTGTCCGATTTCGCGCTCACGATTCCGCCACCAGCAGTGAACGCGCCGGGCCCGCGACCATACGCGAAGCTCGAGCGTACGCCATAGCTGTAGCCCTTCACCTCACGAATGTCGTGGCTCAGCCGCGACTGGATCGTGCCGCCGAGCAGACGATTCATCACGCTGAGCGAGTAGTAGTCGGGCGTGTTGCGCGACGGCCCAGGCGTCCCGAACGAGAACACCGATTGCGGCGCCTTCGGCTTGTCGACCAGATAGATGGTCCGCGAGCGAGGAACCGGCGGCACGCCATAGTCGAAGCTCGGACGCGAGCCTCCTTTCGGCCACGCAGCAAGCGCCCTTTCCACCGCGGCCGTCGCGGTCGTTACGTCGATATCGCCACTCACCGTGATCACCGCGCGACCTGGCTTGAAATACGTCTCGGCGAAATTCACCACGTCTGCGCGCGTAATTGCTTTTACCGACCTCTCCGTCGTCACTCGGCCGTATGGATGCTGCGCGCCGTACGTCACGTCGGCAAACACCTTCGCGGCAATCGCATTCGGCTGCTCCTTCTGCTGCGTCAGGCCGACGAGCGTGCGCGCACGGATGCGCTCGAGCGCCGAATCCGGAAACGTCGAGTTCAACAGCACGTCGGCGAGGAGTGCGAGTGCTGGCTCGAACTTGTTTCTAAGCGATGAGAAACGAATCGTGCCGTCTTCCAACCCGACGTTCGTGATGATGCTCGTTCCAAGAAGCTGCTGTGCATCCGACAGCTGATCTGCCGTCCTCGTCTTCGTGCCCTCGTTGAGCATCGCACTCGTGAGTGCGGACACGCCGGTCTTGTCGGCCGGCTCGAAGTTCGCCGCGCCGCCAACGAAATCCAGGTTGAACGCGACGAGTGGAAGATCATGCTTCTCCACGACGATCAACTCGGCGCCATTGGACAGCGTCGTCTTCGTCCACGCGGGGACGCGAAGCGGCGTCGCGTTTCCCACAGTCGGTCGCTTCGAACGATCGAGGTTCTGCGCGGACAGTCGCGCACCAGGCGCAACGACAACGAACGCCAGGGCGAGCGCGGCGCCCACTGATGATGTCCTCATGTGTGCGCTCATTGCCTGCTCCCCAGGATGTAGTGTCCACCGTCCGCAGCGACGGTGACCTTGGTGCTCGCGTCCGGCTTCGCCGCCAACTCCGGCTTGCCGAGCGGAACGATGCTCACCACCACTCGGCCGGCGCCGAGGTACCTGTTCGCGACGCGCTTGACGTCGGCCGCCGTGACTGACGTCAAGCGCTCGTATTCCTTCTTGTAGTATCCCGCGTCGTGGTGGAACACGAGGCCGCTGTTGAGAATATCGGACTTGAAGCGGTTGGACTCGAGTTGCGAGACGAAGGCGTACTCAATGCCCGCGGACGTTTTCGACATTTGGTCGGCCGTTGGTCCTTCGGTCTTCAGGCGATCGATTACCGAGTCCATCGAGGCTTCGATTTGCGTCAGCGTGTTGCCTGGTCGCGGCGTGATCTGCAGTACGAAGTTGCCGGCGTTCTCGTTGTTGTTGTTGAAGGCCCTCACCGAGGCGGCGGACTGCTTGTCGTAGATGAGCGCCTTCGTGAGCCGAGCGGTGCGTGAGCCAGCGAGCACTTGCGCGAGGAACCGCAGCGGGATGGCGTCCTCGCGGTCATCACCCACGCTTGGCCATGTGACGTTCAGTTGCGGTATCTGAACGCGATCCTCGAAGGTCAACCGCTTCTCAGCTGAAAGCACGGGCACGGTGAAGGCAGGACGAGATATTTTTGCCCCCGTCTTGATGTCACCGAAGTACTTCGTGACCAGCGCTCGCGTCGCCGCCGCATCGAAATCCCCTGCAATCGCGATCGTGGCGTTCGAGGGTGCGTAGTAGAGACGGAAGAAGGTCTTCACGTCCTCGACAGTGGCCTTCTGAAGATCGGTCATGTAGCCCACAACGGGCCACCCGTACGGATGGCCTTCGGGATAGAGTCCAAAGTCCAGCAGTTCGTATGCGCGGCCGTAGGGGAGATTGTCCACGTTCTGCCGGCGCTCGTTCTGCACGACATCGCGCTGCGCCTTGAATTTTGTTTCGTCGAGACTGTCGAGCAGGAAACCCATGCGGTCCGCTTCCAGCCACAGCGCGGTCTCCAGATAATTGGATGGCACGATTTCGTAGTAGTTCGTGCGATCGTTGTCGGTCGTGCCATTGTTGCTACCGCCGACGCCGTTCGTAAGGCGATCGTGCATGCCGTACGGCACGTGACCCGAACCGGTGAACATCACGTGTTCGAACATGTGTGCGAACCCTGTGCGGCCCGGCACTTCGTTTTTCGAGCCGACGTGGTAGTAGACGTTCACCGCGACCTGCGGCACCGAGCGGTCAGGAGCGAGAATGACTTCGAGCCCATTCGGTAGCGTCATGCGCTCGAACGGAATGTTGACGCTGCTGCCGCGCGACTGCGCGAACACGGGCGTGGCCGTCAGTGCGACGAGAGCCACGAGGTGAAGTGCTCGGCGTGAAAGCATGTGATGACCGGTAGCAGGCTCGGGGAACAACTCTAGCGCGGACGCGCCAGATGCGCCGTCGTCCTGACAAAAATTCGAACGACTGATTTGCTGTCCAGGCTTGCGCAATCTCGACAATGCTACGGCACCAAGACAGGCCTCCCCTCTGCATCGAGCACCTGAATCGGCGCAATGCCTGTGGCCTTCAGTGGCCCCTCGATCGACGCGCGATCCCCGACGATCACCAAATTCATGTGATCGATGTCGATATATTTTTTCGCCACACGAGTGAGGTCATCACGCGTGATTGCATCGATCTTCGACGCGTAATCCTTGAAGAACGTCTCGGGCAAGTCCTGGATGTAGATGCTCGAGATGGCGGCCGCGATGCCATTCACCGTCGCAAAACGGCTCGGCAGCGCCTGAATGAGCGACTCCTTTCCCATCGTCACTTCATCGTCCGTAAAGGGCATCTCGCCCTGCACGCCCTTGAAATGCGTCATGAAGCCGATCAGGGCGCTATCGCTCTTCGCGCT
>JBDTXZ010000466.1:0-3954 GCA_040005935.1 bacterium
GAAGAGTCAGATGGGGGGTCCGGATGTCTCACGCGAGGGGGTCCAGCGCGACCTGCTGCCGATCGTCGAAGGGTCAAACGTGCAGACGAAGTACGGGATGGTGAAGACGGATCACATCCTCTTCGTCGCCGCCGGCGCGTTCCACGTTTCCAAACCCTCTGACCTCATTCCCGAACTTCAGGGGCGTTTCCCGATCCGCGTGGAGCTTAAATCACTCACTGAAGCGGATTTTGTCCGCATCATGACGGAGCCGGAGAACGCTCTCACGAAGCAATACGCAGCCCTCGTCGCCGCTGATGGCGCGACCCTCGAGTTCACCGAGGATGGCATTGCCGAGATTGCGAAGATCGCGGCGACGGTAAATTCGCGGATGGAGAACATCGGTGCTCGACGCCTTCACACCGTGATGACGACGCAGCTCGAGGACACCCTGTTCGAGCTCCCCGATGGCGGCGAAAAGCGTATCGTCGTCAACGCCGAGGCCGTCCGAGAAAAGCTGAAGGCAATCGTCGAGGATGAAGACCTTCGGAAGTACATCCTCTGACACGGTGTGAGCCGCCGCGAAGGCCTGTGCGGCGCTCACTTCTGTGTCAGGTACGGAATGACATACGTGCTCGGCGGAGTGCGGTAGCGAACGAGCCCGCGGTCACTTACTACGCGCAGGGCGAGCTCGGTGTCATCGAGGTGGAAGGGCTCCCGTTCGTCGTCTCCCTGTTCCGTAGCATCCGCGGGCGCCGAGGCATCGCTGGCCTGGGTCTCGAGTTCCGACGCCTGCTTGCGTGCGTCGATCAGCGCGAGAAGCGCGGATTTCCAACCGATCGCGAGTGCAGATGCATGTAGCACGGGGAAGTTCCTCGACGTCGCGTCATCGCGGCCGAATGGTGGAGTCCGACAGGGCGTCGGAATAGGGTGTCTGAGCGCGGGACCACTATGCCCGTTCTGTCCGCTGATGTCAAATTACAAAACATTCATAATCTTGTAATCAAATTTTTCGGTACTTCTGACCGAATATGTGCCCTATTGTTGCCCATTCGTTCCGATAACGGCTACCTTCCGCCCCTCTGTTCTCCCTCATTCCCAGCCCTGATGACATCGCCCATGCATCGCGACTTCCTCGCGATCCCCGATTTCTCGCGCGCGGAGTTGGTCGCGCTCTTCGATCTCGCCGAGCGGATGCGCCGGGGCGAGTACACGCGCAAACCTCTCGAGGGAAAAACCCTCGCCATGATCTTCATGAAAGCGTCGACGCGGACGAGGGTCTCCTTCGAGGTCGGCACCTACCAGCTCGGCGGTCACGCCCTCTTCCTTTCGCCGCGTGACGTCCAGCTCGGCCGAGGCGAGCCCATCGCCGATACGGCGCGGGTGTTGTCGCGCTATGTCGACGGCATCATGATCCGCACGTTTGCGCACCAGGACGTCGAGGAGCTGAGCCGGTTCGCGGATGTGCCGGTGATCAACGGGCTGACCGACCTGCTACACCCCTGCCAGATCCTCGCGGACATCCTCACGATCCGGCAGCATCTGGGAAGTGTCGAGGGCAAGAAGGTCGCGTGGATTGGCGACGGCAACAACATGGCAAATTCGTGGATCAATGCCGCCTATCGCCTTGGCTTCGAGTTGTCGATTGCATGCCCAGAAGGGTACGAGCCTGCCGATCATCTCCTCGCCCGCGCCAGCGAGCATGCCAAAATCACCCTCACGCGCGATCCGCGCGAGGCGATTGAGGGCGCCCACGTCGTGAATACGGACGTGTGGGCGAGCATGGGGCAGGAGGACGAACAGAAAAAACGGGAGAAGGACTTTGCCGGGTTCACGGTGAACAAGTCGCTCATGGAGCGCGCCGCCGCCGACGCAATTTTTCTGCATTGCCTGCCAGCGCATCGTGGCGAAGAGGTCACTGCCGAGATCATCGACGGCCCGCAGAGCCGTGTGTGGGACGAGGCTGAGAATCGCCTGCACATCCAGAAGGCGATCATGGCGGTGCTCATGGGCGGGGAGTCACTCACATGACGCTGCCCACGGTTGGACAGATGGCGCCGGCCTTCTCGTCACCCATCGACGACGGCAGCACGCTCGATCTCGCGTCGCTGCGCGGCTCTGTGGTGGTGCTCTTTTTCTATCCGAAAGACGACACGCCCGGATGCACCGTCGAAGCGTGTGCATTTCAGGAAGCGCTTCCGCGATTCGAAGGCATCAACGCCAAGGTGATTGGCGTAAGCCCGGACTCCGTGAAAAAGCACGTGAAGTTCAAGGAGAAGTTCGGCCTGGCCTATCCGCTGGTTGCCGACGCAGAGCACGCGGTTTGCGAGCTCTATGGCGTGTGGGGCGAAAAGTCGATGTGGGGCAAGAAGTATTGGGGCGTGAACCGCACCACCTTCATCATCGATACGAAGGGGCGCATTTCCCACGTGTTCGAGAAGGTGAAGCCGGACGGCCATGCCGCCGAGGTAGCCGCAGCTGTAAAGTCGTTGTGATGAGCGAGACTTTGTCGTCCTGAGCATAGCGAAGGACCTGTACTTGGCCGCGGACAACGGCACGTGCAGGTCCTTCGCTGCGCTCAGGACGACGCCGGGGCTTTATCCCACAGCGTGTTGACGACGTACAGCAGCGTAAGACCGCTCACGACGAACACCGCTGTAAGCGTGACGGCCATCTGTGTGCGTCCATACAGAAAATTGCCGATCGCGAAGAGCGACGACCAAATCGTGACGCAGCCGGAGATCCAGCCGAGCGTCGCCTTGCCCATAGTATCGCCGTGGAGCGCCGCGTCGGCCACGCTCACGCCAGCGTCCTCGCGAATCCGCGCCCAGCCTGGCCCCACCGGATACACCTTTCTGTAAAACGCAATCAGCTGCTCTCGGCTCGTTGACTTGGTGACGAATGCGGTGAGTACCCACGACGCCGTCGTAAACGCGACAGAGTACAATATGGTCTGCGCGAATGGCAACGCGTGGTTCGTCTTCTTCATGACGAAGAACACGATCGAGACCGTGAACGAGCTCACCATGGCGACGACCTCGCACGCCGCGTTGATCCGCCACCAGTACCAACGCAGGAGATACAACAACCCCGTGCCTGCGCCGATGGAGATGAGTATCTCGAACGCCTCCTGCGCAGAGTCAAGCACGAGGCTCAGCAACGCTGCGCAGATGTAAAGACCGACGGTGCACGCGCGCCCGACATTCACGTAATGCCGCTCGCTCGCGTTGCCGTTGATGAATCGGCGATAGAAGTCGTGGACGAGATACGACGAGCCCCAATTGAGGTGGGTCAGGATCGTAGACGAATTTGCCGCGATCAGACCACCCACCATGAGGCCGACAAAGCCCGCCGGAAGGAACTTGAGCATCGCAGGAAAGGCACTGTCGTGACCGATGAGCCGTGGGTCGGCCAAGGGAAACGCGACGGCAATGTCCTTGAGCTCAGGGAAGATGATGATCGAGCAGAGCGCCGTGATGATCCACGGCCATGGACGCAACACGTAGTGCGCCAGGTTGAAGAAGAGTGTGCCGCCGAGCGAATCCTTCTCTGACTTCGACGCGAGCATCCGCTGCGCGATGTAGCTGCCACCGCCGGGCTCCGCGCCCGGATACCAGTTCGCCCACCAACCGATGGCGATTGGCATGATGAAGATCATCAATGCCAGGTCGCTCATCGCAAAGTTCGGCAGGATGTCCAGGATTGGCTGACCCTGGCCGTTGATCGGTGACAGCACCGGCTGGGCACCCGCCTTGAACGTCACCTGCTGTGTGCCGAGCACGCTCACCAGTTTGTGCAGGCCAGCGAGCGCGCTGTCGCCGACGCCGGTGTGTCGCGCCACGGCCACGAGGCTGAAATACGCCGCCGCGATGACGGCCGTCATCTTGATGACGAACTGCACCATGTCGATGACGAGCACCCCCCACAGGCCGGAGTGTGCCGCGAATGCCACGTTGAGCACGCCGCAGATGAGGA
>JBDTXZ010000467.1:0-3946 GCA_040005935.1 bacterium
GGCCGATACTCGGCTACGCGATAGCTTGTCGCCGCCACTCGTCGCCACTTGCCTTGCCGCTTCGCTTGAATTTGTACGGAATACGTCCCGACTGCCGCTGACGCAGGCAGGTCCAGGGTTTGGTCTGCTGTTCCGAACGCCGAGAGTGCGGTCGTCACTTCCCGAAGCACGCCGCCTTCGCGGTCGTGGAACAGCCACTTGACCGAGTCCCCTGGCGACGTTGCGCGTAATGCGCCGAGCGATCCGTTTCGTACGATGGTCTTAGCGTAGACGCGCTCACCCGGCTTGTAAATTCCGCGCTCGGTGAACGCGGCACCGGCGAGTGGAAGGCGTTCGTCGCTCGATGCGCTCTCGACGTTGAAGTGATACGGCGACAGGTCCGCATCCCACGCGCTGATCGACGTGATGGCGCGATCGGTGCCGAACGTCACGCTCACGTACCCTTCGAAGTCGGCGCCGGAACCTCCCTCGCCTTCGTCTCCTTCGTTCGCCGGTGCGGTAGCGGCGGGCTCTGTCAGCCGAGGAAAGCGTGCAATGCCTTGTGCGTCTGTTCGCGCTGTGGCGACTACTCTGCCATTCACGTCGTGTACCACGACGGCGGCTCCCGCTTTCGCCAACCCGTCACTCACTCCGGTGACCCACACCACGCCTTCGCGAGCGCCAATCTTCGCATGCACGCCGAGATCCGTGACTTGAACGAGCGACGTCGCGCCTGTGGCCACTGTGTCCTTGCCCGACGACCGGCCGGCGATCCGCACGGCGAACATCGTCGGCGTGTGCGGTGTCATCGCGTTGAGCGTCGGGAAGCGAATGCCGGTGATCATCGGGCGATCCACGATGTTGCGCACGGCAATGCGTTGGACCGTGGCGCCGCGCAGGAGCTTCGGCCACATGGAATCCGTGCTCCAACGCGTCTGGCTCAGTGCCTTTGCCTCGAGCGTTTCCGGCACCGGAATGATGGTCGCCACGAGCGTATCGATGTTGACGTGCTCCACGGCGAGCGTGCGAAAACCCACGCGCTCCACCGTCACGTGGCCGTACGCATGATTGATCGCCGGCTCGTAGCCCGTGGTGCGAAGGCCGAGCGCGGGATTGCCGCGCAGTGGTTGCCCGAATACGTCGCGTATGGCGGTGTCCGCGATGACCGCGTAGCCGGTATGCAGTTGCAGCTTTCCGTCGAGCGTCCACGTGGTGGACTCCGCGGTTGTATCGCGGATGGTGAACTTTGCGGCAGGAACGAGCGTTACGCGCCGCAGAACCTCCGACCCCCGAACAGGATTGGTGAATTTCACCACGAGCGGCCCGGTCGGGCACGACTTGCCGTCGCCGCAGCTCAGTGAGTCGAGCCGCAACTCGCCATACGTCTCGAATGCCTCGCGCGCCAGCCCGCGGGTCGTCTGATCGGCGACCTCGTTCGGAGCGACGAGCGTACCTGCACATCCCTTGGGCAGTGGAGTCTGCGGAGTGAGCTGGATGATGCGTCGCAGCGAATCTGCAGCGCGGTCACGCTGATATCCGCCCGCTTGCTTGAGTGGATTCGGATCCTCAGGGCGAATGCGTCGCTGTGTCGTTGCGGTCAGCCGAATGATCGACTGTCCGCCGCACGTACCACTGAATTCGATGAACGACGCCGCGGACAGTTTCGCCAGGTCGACAGGCGACGAGTAGACAAGATCGAACTTCTGCGCCGGCGTAATGTGATGATTGATGCCCTGCTTCGGTCCAACCGGTGATCCCGCGAGCAGCAGTGGCCCCTGTACGCGAAAGGTGAAGCGATACGGCTCGGCAAGCGCACTCCCATCCATGGCGCGGAATCCATTCGCGACCGTGACCGTGTAAGAACGGTTGGGTTGCAGCGTGGTCGTTGGCGTAAGGCGGATGGTCACCGGGTCTCGCCACTCGAGCTTTCCAGCAATCGCCGGCTCGACGCGCAGAATCGTCGCCGGATCAATCGTGCGATCCAGCGAGCCCGCAACCGGGCGGTCGAACGTGACCGTGATCATTGCGGTGACAGGCGCGTCGCTTGTCGGCGACACTCGGATGACGCGCAGCGCGCCGGTTTGTGCGCCGGCCGCTAGCGGAGCTGCCAGCGTGAAGGCTACTGCGATATAGGTCCGTCGAATGCGAAGCATTGAGTGGGGTTGTTCGCGTATTGTTATTGTCCCTGGCGTATGCTGCTGGCATTGCCCGAAAGACACAACCCTGTTTGTCATCCCGCGTGAGCGAAGCGAGCGTCGGGACCTACCACCCCTGCGCTCTGGCATGCTCGGGCGCCGAGTAGTGATCCCGACACTCTCTCGCTGCGCTCGCTCGTGCGGGATGACAGTAGTTTGCCAGCCAACCTTCACGCACCGATTTCGATGACATCCAAGCTTCGTGTGCTCACCGTGATCATGGCTGTCGCCGTGCTGGCGACACCGTCCCTCCTCGCCGCGCAGCAAGGCTTTACCGACGCCTTCCCGCCCGAAGAGTTCGCCGCACGACGCTCGAGGGTCATGGCGTCCATCGGTGACGGGGTGGCCGTCATGCAGGGCACCATGGAACGGCCCGGCGAATCACCGCTGCGCCAGAGCAACCAGTTCTTTTATGTCACGGGCGTGGTCGAACCGCGCGCGCTTCTGATCATCGACGGGAAGGCCAAGCGCACCACGCTGTTCCTGACGCCTAGCACGCCACAGCGGGTCGGCCAGATTGGCCCCTACCTCGGCGTGAACGACTCGTCCGTCAAGGTGACGGGCATCGACGCAATTGCACCGCGTGATTCGTTCAGGGCCGCGCTGGCGAAGTTTGCGGGCGACGCACGAGTCGTCTTCACGCCCCTCCGCCCCGAGGTGCTTGGCAGTGAATCGTCGAGCGACGTTCAGACTCATGTACGCGCAACAAAGAACGACCCGTGGGACGGCCGCATCTCGCGCGAAGAAGCGTTCGTCGCCCACTTGAAGGAAGCGTTGCCTGGATCGGAAATCAGAAACCTCGACCCGATTCTCGACACGCTGCGCGCCGTGAAAAGCCCGCGCGAGATTGCCGTGATTCGCGAAGCCACCAGGCTCGCCGGTCTCGGCATCATGGAAGTGATGCGCGACGCAAAACCTGGCATGCGCGAATACGAGCTGCAGGCGGCCGCCGAGTACGTCTACAAACGCGGGGGCGCGTATGGCGAGTCGTACTTTCCGCTCATCGCCGACGGGCCGAACATGGTGATGGGCTGGTACCACAAGGATCGCGCGCTGCTCAAGGATGGAGACCTCGTGCAGTTTGATTGGGCGCCGGATATCGCCAACTACACCACCGATGTCACGCGCGTTTTTCCCGCGAATGGGAAGTTTACCGCGCGGCAACGAGAGTACTACACGATCTACCTGCGTCTCTATCAGGCGTTGATGACATCCATTCGTGTCCATGTCACGGGACGCGAGATCATGGACACCGCCGTCGTGAAGATGGACAAGATCATCGCGGCGTATCACTTCAGCGATCCAAAAATCAAGGCGGCGGCCGAGGGCTTCGCAAAAATGTACCGGCGCAATCCGGACGGCACGGGCCTTCGCGCCGTGCTCGGCCACAGCGTCGGCATGGAGGTGCACGACGTCCGCAATCCGACCGTGACGCTCGAGCCGGGGTACGTCTTCACCATCGAGCCGCAGATGACGATGGAAGGCGGGGAGCTCTCGGTGCGTCTCGAAGACATGATTCTCATGACTGGCAGCGGATACGAGAACATGTCTGCGTTCATTCCCATTGAGATCGCCGACATCGAAAGGCTGATGGCGCAGCCGGGGCTCGGTGCGCATGCGCTCAAACTCCCCGCACGGCGCTGAGCGGGCGGCGGCTGGCCAAATCTCACTCGGCACACGAAGTTAGCGTGCAGGGGGTGTTTCAACTGGTGAGCGCAACACTCTGTCATCCCGCAGGAGCGAGCGCAGCGAGCGAGTGTCGGGATCTGCCG
>JBDTXZ010000468.1:0-3945 GCA_040005935.1 bacterium
CGCGATTACCCATGCTCGTACACGCCGCATCACAGATCGGCGGACTACAAATTCAGAACCGTGGCACACTCGGCGGCAACATCGCGAATGGCTCGCCGGCCGGCGATTCGCTACCGGTGTTGGCTGTGGCAGACGCGGTGCTCGTCCTCCGGAGCGCGGGTTCCGAGCGGCGCGTGCCGTTCACGAGGTTCTACACGGGCTATCGTGCTTCGGTGCTGCGCTCCGATGAGTTGATCGTCGCCGTCGAGCTTCCGCGCATCGACGGACAACAGTGGTTCCGTAAGGTCGGCACGCGCGCGGCGCAGGCCATCTCGAAGCTCGTCATTGCGGCCGTGCGCGCTCCGTCACCGCGCATTGCTATTGGAAGCGTTGCCGCCACGACTATCCGTCTGCTGCGCACCGAGGCGGCGCTTGCATCCGGCGCGACAATCGACGAGGCGGCCAATGTGCTCGAGGCAGAGATCACGCCGATCGATGATATCCGCTCCAGTGCCGACTACCGTCGTACAGTCGCCGCAAACTTGCTGCGACGGTTCTGGTCGGATACGGCGTGATGCCCTTGTCATCCCACATGGGCGAGCGGAGCGAGCGCGTGTCGGAACCTGATGTGCACGTACCCAAGGCAGCCACGGTGCAAGGATGATCGATCACGACACTCGCTACGCTACTGCGGGATGACAGCACTCACCGTCATTCGCGGCCAGCGCGTTCTCACCAGCCGCGGCCTCGAACCCGCGACCATCCACATTCGCAACGGCATCATCGCGTCTGTCTCGACGCCGGATGACGTCCCGGCCAGCGCGCAACTCATGGACGCCGGCGACGACATCGTGATGCCGGGCCTCGTCGACACGCACGTCCACGTCAACGAACCGGGACGCACCGAATGGGAGGGTTTCGCCAGTGCGACGCGATCCGCCGCAGCCGGCGGCATCACGACACTGTTCGACATGCCGCTCAACAGCATTCCCGCCACGACCACACTGGCCGCCCTGCACACCAAGCGCGACGCGGCACACGGTCGCGTCGCCGTTAACGTCGGATTCATTGCAGGCGTGGTGCCCGGCAACGCGCACGAGTTGCGCGCGCTGTCCGACGCCGGTGCCCGCATGTTCAAGTGCTTCCTCGTTCCGTCTGGCGTCGACGAGTTTCGCTGCGTGTCTGAAGCCGATCTCCGCGACGCCATGCCGGTGCTCGCGGCGCTTCAAGCTCCGCTCCTGGTGCACGCTGAGCTACCCGAATACATCGCCCCTATTCCACAGGGAGATCCGCGCCGTTACGCCACCTATCTCAACTCTCGGCCTGTCATTGCGGAAACAGAGGCCATCGCGCTCGTGATCAGGCTCGCCGAGGAGTTCGGCACTCGCGTTCACATCGTGCACCTTTCGTCGCACGCGTCGCTCCCGCTCATTCGTGCCGCACGCACGCGCGGCGTTGCGATTACATGCGAGACCTGCCCGCACTACCTCACGTTCGACGCAGAACACATCGACGATGGTCGCACGGAATACAAATGCGCGCCGCCAATTCGCGACGCGAACACGCGCGATGCCATGTGGCGCGGCGTCTTGAGCGGAGAGATCGACCTGATCGTATCGGATCATTCGCCATGCCCTCCTCACATGAAGTCGCCCGACGACGGCGATTTCTTCCAGGCATGGGGCGGCATTGCGTCGCTGCAGCTTGGCCTGCCTGCTGTCTGGCACGAGGCACATCAGCGCGGAGCGCCCGTTGAGTTTATCGCCGAAAAAATGAGCTTGGCGCCTGCGCGTCTCGCTGGCATCAACAACCGCAAAGGCAGGCTGGAAGCGGGCTTCGATGCCGATATCGTCGTGTGGAATCCGGATACGTCCGTCGACGTAAACGCGATTACACTGTATCATCGACATCAGCTGACTCCGTACCGGACGCGACGCCTCACAGGTGCGGTGGTTGCGACGTACGTCGGCGGCGTGGAGGTGTATCGAGACGGACGCGTGACTGACAGCCTGCCGGGCCAAATCATTTCTTGACGTCCTTGTGGAGATTCCGCGAAACACATGACCGACTTTACGGAACTGGTTGACCTCGCCGCCGAAGCGCTGGGTGGAACAGTCATCGCCGCGAACGATGAGTTCTTCGCGCCCAAGGAAGGGTTGCTCAAGGCGACACCCGCCGAGTGGCGCGAAGGCGCGTACACGGAGCGCGGAAAGTGGATGGACGGTTGGGAAACACGCCGTCGCCGCACCCCTGGCTACGACTGGGCCATCATCCACCTCGGCACTCCTGGCATCGTGCGCGGCGTGGTGATTGACACCGCGTTCTATCGCGGCAACTATCCCGAAAGCGCGAGCATCGAAGGCTGCGAAGTACCAGGAACACCGACCGCGGACGAGCTCGCGAGCGACGAGATCACGTGGCGCACGATTCTCCCGAAGTCGCCACTCATGGGCGACACGAAGAACGCATTCGCCGTCGACGATCACGGCCGCGTCACACATCTACGGCTCAACATCTTCCCCGACGGCGGTGTCGCGCGGTTACGAGTGCATGGTGACGTGCGGCCAACTCGATACGCGGGAGACAATCCGATAACCGACCTTGCTGCAATCGAGAACGGCGGGTTCAGCGTCGTGTGCAGCGACATGTTCTTCGGTCATCGCCAGAACCTGCTCATGCCTGGTCGTTCGACGCACATGGGCAACGGGTGGGAAACCAGGCGTCGTCGTGGACCCGGGCACGATTGGACCATCATTCGTCTCGGACACCTCGGCGCCATTGAATGGGTGGAGTTGGACACGGATCACTACAAGGGCAATGCGCCTGGTGCGTGCATGCTCGAAGCTTGCTACTTGCCAGACGCGTCCGCGGAGGCGCTTGTCGATCCTTCGGTGTCGTGGACGGAGATCGTGGCGCAGGTAAATCTTCAGCCGCACACTCGGCATCGTTTTAGCGCGAAGCCGAACACGCCAGCGACGCATGTGCGTCTCAACATTTTTCCTGACGGTGGCGTGGCGCGTCTGCGGCTGTTCGGGCGGCGAGGTGGGGCCACGCTGCCGTGACAATCACCGTCGCCAACCTGGACACCATGCCCGAAGCCGAGGCTGCGTTCAAGCTCGCCGCCTGCTGCGGCTCGGCAAAGTGGATTTCGCGAATGTTGGCGCGTCGCCCGTTCGGCTCGCGCGAGCAGCTCTTCAACGTCGCAGCCCAGGTTGCCGGCGCGCTGAGCGAGACCGACTGGCTCGAGGCGTTTTCGCACCACCCGAGAATCGGGCATAGCGTCTCGAATGCTGTCGTATCCACGATGGCCGAGAGTTGGTCGACGGCCGAGCAGTCCGCAGCGGCGAATGCGACCATCGCAGTCCGGGCCGCACTGGCAAATGCGAACGCCGAATACGAAGAGCGACACGGCTTCGTCTTTATCATCTGCGCGAGTGGAAGGAGCGCTGCGGAGATTCTCGCGGCAGTACGATCGCGCATGCGGAATCAGCGCTCCGACGAAGTTCTTATTGCGGCCGACGAGCAGCAGCAGATCACGCGCCTGCGTCTCGAGAAACTCATTACGGAGGAAGCACCGAACACATGAGCATCACCACGACACTCAGCACGCACGTCCTCGACACGTCGCTCGGCGCTCCGGCGGAGAATATCGCTGTCTGGCTCGAGCGCGTGGATGAGCAGGGCACAACAACGGAAATCGCGCGAGGCGTGACGAACGCAGACGGTCGCGTTGCGACGCTTGCGCCGGACAACGGCGGACTCGGGGGCGGCAACTATCGGTTGTGCTTTGACGTCGCCGGATATTTTGCCGAGTCGCGACGGACCAGCTTTTACAACGAGATCTGCATCAACTTCGCAGTCGCGGACGAGCCGCAGCACTATCACGTGCCGCTGTTGCTGAGCCCATATGGGTACTCGACGTATCGTGGTACGTGAAACGGTGAACGGTGAACGGTGAACGGTGAA
>JBDTXZ010000469.1:0-3935 GCA_040005935.1 bacterium
CGCAGCAGCAGCGGCTGGTCATCGCGACGGAATTGCAGTCGCTCGTCGTGCCGCACGGCCCCGACGCTCTACGACACGCGTCGTGACCGCGACCGGAGAGACACTGCACGCGGAATCATCGCTCGGCGCAGTGCCGAACTGACGGCGATACGCTCGGCCGAATGCCGCCACGTTCTCGTAGCCGACAGTGAACGCGACCTGCGTCACGCTCGGACGCGGATCGGTGGCCAGCATGTCGCGCGCAAGCTGAAGCCGCAGGCGACGCACGCTGGCATCCGGCGACTCGCCAACGGCGTGCGCGTACCGCCGGATGAAGTGGGACGGCGACATGCATGCGACGTTCGCCACCTTCTCGACTGTGAGGCGGGCGCTTGGGTTGTGATGCAGCGTCGACTCGATGTGCTGCGCGGCGCGACGGATGCGTTTGCGGCGGTCGATCGCCGTTGACAGACGAATGGCCAAAGGGGGTGATGGATGCGGGATTCGCGTCGGTTACGCTATAACGCTGGACCCCGGGCGCTTCATCCCGTCACTCGTGGGCTCTGCAGCGTCGGGGTTGACAGTCACCAACTGTACCATTACAGTGGTACAGTATATGATCTTTACGCTTAACTCCGCCGCGGGTCTCCCGCTCTACCTGCAGCTCATGCAGCAGATCCGGCATGCCATTGAGACCGGCGTGCTCAAGAGCGGCGACGTACTCCCCGGCATTCGATCGCTCGCCCAGGAACTCGTCGTCAGCCACAACACCGTGGCGAAGGCCTACTCCGAACTCGAACACGAAGGCGTCATCGAACTGCGACATGGATCCGGCGCCTTTGTCACCGCGCGACGCGCGTCCTCCTCGCGTGCAGAGAGACTGCTCGTCGGACAGCAGCGTGTTCGCACCCTGATCGAATCACTACAGGCCACCGGACTATCGGACCAGGAGATCCACCGGCTCTTCGAAGCGGCTCTCTTCTTCGACGGCTCCGCCCGGGAAACAACGAGGTAACCATGCGAGACGATCTCGTCATCCACACGCACCAGCTCACGAAACGCTTTGGCAGGTTCACTGCCGTCGAAGCGCTCGATCTCGCCGTTCGACGCGGACACATCACTGGCTTCCTCGGCCGTAATGGCGCCGGCAAGAGCACGACGATCAAGATGCTGCTCGGCATGACCCATCCCAGCGGCGGCACGGGCTCGATGCTCGGAAGGCGAATCGACGACCCGCGGGAGAATCGCGACGCCCGCGAGCACATCGCGTACGTGGGGGAGGACAAGCAGCTCTATGCATTCATGACAGTAGAGGAGCTGGTCCGCTTTACTCGCTCGTTCTACACGGACTGGAGACCCGAAGTCGCACAGCGGCTCCTCGCGCAGTATCAGCTGCCACCTAAGCGGAAGGTACGCGCGCTCTCGAAGGGCATGCGTACCAAGCTCGCGTTGCTGCTCGCGCTGTCGCGCGCACCGGAGCTTCTCATCCTCGACGAACCCAGCGAGGGGCTCGACCCCGTCGCGATCGAGGAGCTGCTGCAGATGCTCGTGGCTGCGGCCGCAGACGGGACCACGATCTTCTTTTCATCGCACCAGATCGCAGAAGTAGAGCGCATTGCGGATCGCGTCTGCATCATCGAGCGTGGCACGCTCGTCGAAGATCTGTCGCTGGACGAACTCCGCGAGAGTTACCGCCGCATCACGATGGGATTCGCCGAACCGCCGCCAGACGAAGAGCTCCACATGCTCGGCGTCCGTCGCGTCCGTCGAAGCGATCGCCAACTCTGTGTGCTTGCCAGCAGCAACGTTGAGGCAATCGCCGAGCGTGGTCGCAGCATGAGCGCAGTGTCGGTGGACATCGCGCCCATCGGACTGCGCGAGCTTTTCCTCGAGTCGGTTAAGGCGGAGCCGTGATGCTCTGGTGGAAAGCCTGGTGCGAGAGTCGAGCGCGATTTCTCCTCAGCGCCGGCGCACTCGCAGTCATCTCCGCCACCTTCGTCTTCATGCATCGGGACGTGAGCACGGGGATCAGCGACGAGCCAATGACCTATTCCGTCTACATCTGGAAGATTACGTACCGGGGATACCTGCGGGAGCTGTTCATGATCCTCACGCTCATGCTCGGGCTCGGCGGCCTCACGAGGGAACGCGATCACCGAACTGCGGGCTATACGCTCGCCCTGCCGGTGGGTCGCGGCCGCCTAGTGGCCGCGCGAGCGGTGATGGGGCTGCTCCAGACATTCGCGCTCGCGGCAATTCCAGCGATCGTGATCCCAGCACTGTCACCACTCGTCGGGCGGGCGTATCCCTCGCTTCAGGGTTGGGAGTTCGCGCTGCTCTGGGCTGGTGGCGGCGCACTTGTTTTCGCAATCGCGTTTATCGCGTCGGTGCTGTTTGGCGGCGAGCTCACCGCGCCGGTGGCTGCGTTCTTCGGGCTCGTCGCATACTCCCTCATCGCGGACTTGCCCGTCGTCGCGCGATACCTGACGGACATTCATGACCTCATGAGCGGGAGCGACATGCCCTATTTCGTGAAAAGCTCCGCGACGATTATTGGCCCTATGCCATGGACGTCACTGGCCGCGCTCATGATGGCGGTCGTGGGCATCGTGGTGATCGCTGGCCGAATCTCACAGCGGCAGGACTTCTGATGAGCGGCTCGCAGATGCTGTACTTCAAGGCATGGCGCGAGAGCCGCACGCGCTTTCTCATCAGTGCCGCCGTCATCGCAACGTTTTGCGTCGTGGTCGTGCTCTTCTCCGGCTCCATTCAAGCACACGCGGACGATCTCCCAGTCGGCCTCAGGGTGACGCAGTACAATGCCCACGTTTATCACTTCATTTACAGCGGTACCCTGAAGGGCATCTTCGCGATGCTCGTCATCTTCTTGGGGCTTGGCGGATTGCTTCGCGAACGGCAGCGGGGCACCGCATGGTTTACACTCGGCCTTCCCGTTACGCGGAATGAGCTGATCGCCTCGCAGGTCAGCGTCGGTCTCGTTCAGGTGGTCGCCCTTGCGCTGCTGCCGGTATTGCTCGTGCCTACGCTCTCGCCCCTCGTGCACCAATCCTATCCGGTGCGTGACTCACTGCACTTCGCCGTGCTCTGGTGCGCCGGTGGGACCCTCGAGTTCGCGATGGCGTTCCTCTGGTCTGTGGTCGTCGCAGGCGAGTACACCGCGCTCGTCGCTGCCTTTCTCGTGCTGTTCGGGATTCCACTCGTCGCCCAGGTGCGAGTGTTGGAGCCCTATCAGGTGAATATCCTGCAGACGATGGGGGAGTTCGGCACCATGCAGTGGAACATGGACCACACGTTGCTGGTGCCGCCCGCGTTGTCGCAGATACGGCTCACGATATTCGCGCTCATTGCCGTGGGCATGATCGCAACGGCGCTTCGTATAACGCAGCGGCAAGATCTGTAGCGGCCATTCGCGTTCACTCCGTGCGGCCGTGAATCGGCAGGCGACGGTTGTCTCCATCACGGGGACGGAGCAACCCGCCGAAGTTCTCGAACAGATCGGCGAACGCGAGCGCGTAGTCGTCTCCGGTCCGCATCATCTCCCACGTGTATTCTCCGCCGATGCGTTCGCGCGTGTCGTGCGTTTCCGCCACAAGGTCCAGTTGCCAACCGGCAGCACTGCGACGGAACAGGTGCGCCGAGACGAACGGCGTGGTGGTGTAATACAGGATGGCGAGGTTGCCGCGTTCGACCACCTTGTACTTGTGCCCGTACTCTGAGTAGAGGACGGACTGCGCAAATGGCGGGACAATCGGAAAGCGACGCAGCACGGACGCGGTGCCTGGCGCGTAGAGCGGCAGATCGGGCTGGAAATAGCCTTCGTGGAGCGCGTCGAGATAACGGTCGCGCGCGGCGGCGACGGTTGGCTGCGGACCGAACCGCGCGGCCACAGCGGCGGAGAGCGCTCCAGGCACGACCTTCGTCTCGTCGTGCGCGAC
>JBDTXZ010000470.1:0-3926 GCA_040005935.1 bacterium
AGCTTCTTCTCGCGCTCGACCTCGGCAACGCGCATCGCTTCGGCTTCCTCGCGAATGCCGCGGCGATCGACGCGGCCGCCGCGCGTGGGCGCGCCACGCATGGAGGCCATCGTTTTCGCGATGTTCGCGTCGACGACTTCCTGATCGACTGAGCCGCGCTTGCCCTTTTTCCCGCGGGCGCGCGCCGATGCGCCGCTGGCACCTGCTCCTGCGCCGGCACTGGGTGGATTGCCGGACGGTGGTCCGCCGCCGGTTGGCGGACGACGATCGTCGCGACGCGTTGGTCCACCAAATCCGCCTGGCGAGGCTGATGCAACCGGCCGCGGCGGGAACGGCGAACCAGCACTGACGGCGCGCGGACGTGGCGCGCCCGGTGTGATCGGACGCGGGCGCGGCCGGTCGCTGCCAGATGCCGCCGACGGCGGCGGTGTTGGAATGCTGATCCGAGGCGCATCCACGCGGGGCGGTTCGGCCGTCGCTTCGCCGCTCGTTGCTGGGGCGGCTGTTTCATTTACGACGAGTGCGGCCTCTTCACGCGGGGTTTCAACGCGCGCCTCGGCCTGCGCGCGCTCTTCCGCCGCTCGCGCCGCTGCAATCTGTTCGGCGCGTGCGGCCGCGGCTGCCGCCTCGGCCGCTTCGCGCTGCTCGCGTTCGGCGCGTTCGGCGGCCTGCGTTGCCTCGAACGCGTCGGTGACCGCCTGCTCCGCTGCCGCAACTTCGGCGGCAGCTTCTGCGGCGGCGGCGACATCCGCCGCCTTCCGCCGGCGCCGAACGGGCTCCGCACCAGGCACTTCTGCCGCGACGGCTGGTGTCGGCTCGGGCACGACTGCGGTCGCAGCGCCGCGCCGACGGCGCGCTGGCGCGGGCGGGGCAGCCTGTTTCTGTGCACGGTCGCGCTTCTCGCGCTCCCACCGTGCTCTTACACGCGACACCTGGTCGTCCGTCAGCGGACTCAAATGGCTACGCACCGGAACGTCCATTTGACGAAGCAGGCCTTGCACTTCGTCAACGGGAATCCCGAACTCGACGGCCATGTCTGTAACGCGAAGCTTGCTCAAACTGCCTCCTGTGGGGCTCCCTCGGAGCCCGACTCCACGAGCTCGCGAATGCCTTTCGCGAGCTGACGATCAACGATCCCGACGACCGCAGTGGTCTCACGCCCCACCGCTGCGCCAAGCTCTGCGGCACTTGGTACTTCCACGAATCTAACGCGCCTGGCATTCAGGAGCGGAACCACCTTGTCCAGACTGTGTCGCGAGGCGTCCATCGCCACAATCGCGAACGCCACCTTGTTCTTCTTTGCGCCTTCGCGCACCTGCTCCACGCCAATGACTGCGCCGCGACCCCGCACGCCGAGCCCGATGAGTCGGAGCAGCTTCGCGTGGTCCATCGCGGTGAGGGTCACTCTGCCGGACCGTCCTTCGCCGGCGTCTTGCCGTCATCGGAGGACGCGTCGTCTGTCGTCAATTCATCGAGGAAGGCGATGATACGATCGGCTTCCTGTGGAGCAATGCCCGCCAGCCGCAGGAAGTCGTCACGCTCGAGATCGATGATGTCGTTGAGCGTGCGATAACCTGCCTCGTTGAGGACGGCCACCGTACCGGGATTCATGCCTTCGAGCTCGGAGAGCGCGACGTCCGCCGCCTCCTCGCTTTCTACCTCGCCGGGGAGCGGCGCAAAGAGCTGCTCGCCGCCGCCCTTCTCCAGCCATTCGCGGCTCGAGTAGAGATCGATCTTCCATCCGGTGAGCTCTGACGCGAGACGTACATTCTGTCCGTTGCGGCCAATCGCCAACGAAAGTTGGTCTTCGTCAACGACCGCCTGAATCGTCTTGCTGACGCCATCGCTGAACACGCGTGCGACCTTGGCCGGCGCGAGCGCCAACTTGGCGAAGCGCTCTGGATCCGACGACCAGGGTACGATGTCGATGCGCTCGCCGCCCAACTCGTTCACGACGGTCTGCACGCGCGAGCCCTTGAGGCCGACGCATGCGCCAACGGGATCGATGCTGTCATCGCGCGAGAACACCGCGATTTTCGTCCTGCTTCCGACTTCGCGCGCGGTCGCGCGAATCTCCACGATGTTCTGCTGGATCTCGGGCACTTCGAGCTTGAAGAGCGCCTTGACGAACAATCCGTCGGCACGGCTCAGGATCAGGCGCGGTCCTTTCGGGGTTTCCTCGACGCGCTTGAGCACCGCGCGGATGGGTTCACCCTGATGAAAGTGCTCGCGATGATTCTGTTCGCGATACGGAATGATCGCCTCCGCTTCACGGAACTTGTTGAGCATGACGACCAGCTTGCCGCGTTCGATCTGCTGGATTTCGCCCGACAAGAGGTCACCAACGCGCGAGGCAAATTCGTCGCGAATCTTGGTACGCTCGCCTTCGCGCACGCGCTGGATGATGCGCTGCTTGGCCGCCTGAATGGCGGCGCGTCCAAACACACTGAAATCGAGGGGCTCTTCCATGACGTCCCCCGCTTCGAAGCCTTCGTCGAACAGCTTCGCTTCCTCGATTGATATCTCGCGGGCAGGATCTTCGACGGTCTCGACGACTGTCTTGAGGACGGTGATCTTGATTTCGCCTTTGGCGTCATCAATCTCGACCTCGGCCTGCACAGTGGGGCCGTACTTCTTGGCCAGCGCGGCCATGAAGCCGTCCTGCAGAAGCCCGTACAGCTCCGTCCGGTCGAGCTGCTTGGTGTTCGACAACTCGCGGAACGCCGCCAACATCTCTGCGGAACTGACCATCAAAGACCTCGCTGAGAAGGATCGCCTTTGGGCGACCCGTGACCTGTCGTTATGAAAAGCGGAACGCCAGCCTCGCCTCCTTGATCGCCGTGAGAGGCATGTTCTTATCCTCACCGCGCTCCAGACGTAGCGTGACCGATACCTCCTCGTTGCCCTCGTCCACCGCGAGGATCTCTCCTTCGAGCCGCCCGCCGAAATCCGGCGCGAGCACGCTCGCCCATCGACCGACAAAGCGTCGCCACTCGGCAGGCGTCCGCAATGGACGCTCACCTGGCGACGACACCTGCAACACGTACCGATCTGATACGAGCGCACCGCCATCCAACCGCGCCTCGAGGACGCGCGACGCGCGCGCGCAATCATCGACGGTCACCTTCTGACCATCACGCCGATCGATGCGAACTTCGAGCACCGGGCGCGAACGCGTGCCCCCTTGCCGAAGCTCGACGAGATCGAATAAAGCGTCGTCAAGCTCCTTGGTGACAACACGTTCCAACTCTTCGTTCATGTTGTCTCTAGGGACCGTCTGAAAATAAAAAAATGTGGGGAGCGTCCCCCACATTCAGCGACCGGCTGTGAGGCCGGTCACGTATGCAAAGTATCGCGGGGAGATCGGGGGGTCAAGGACGCGGTCCCGCGTCGCTGATGGGCGAGCGAGTCGGCGGCGCAACGCATGCTCCAACTTCCGCTGGCGGCAACTTCGACGAGTCATACGATCGTGCCGTGCGCGGCAAGCACGTGCCACAGACGATTGCCGATCGCGGAGTGTTTAGGTGGAGCACCCGCGCATTGCGTTAGGAGTAGCAAATTTGATCTACGAGGTGCGCGACAGGTGTGACGTGCGGGCCGCTCCGTCAGGGGCTGCACACACTACGCCGAGCTGGCGCCCCGCATCGCCCGCGCGATGCGAGTAGAACTGACTGTTGTCACATCGCGTGCACAACGCGCTGGCCGTAATCGTGCGGACGCCAAGCGCGCGCGCATCATCCGCGATGAGCGCGCGAAGGTCGACTGTTGTTGGTGATGCCACAGCGCGCCCGGTCAGCATACCATAGACATCAGGGCTCACTTCATAACAGCGTCCGCAAATTGCCGGTCCGCAATGCAGCCGCAATTCGTCAGGCCGCAAACCGAGTAATCCAAATCGTTCGATCGCCTTTGCGGTGATGCGACCC
>JBDTXZ010000471.1:0-3906 GCA_040005935.1 bacterium
TGGACGCGCGAGGCTATCGCTTCGTGCAGCACAAGAACAAGTTCGGCCAGGAGTACACCAGCGCGAACGGCGACAGGTATTGAACTGCTGAGCGCTGACCGCCTGCCGACTTGAGGTGAACGGTGAACGGTGAACGGTCACCGCAGAGCAGTCGAACATCGAAGCGCAGTTGATGCGAGCATGCCTCGGGTAGCCCTACGGTGAGCTATCAGCGGTGAGCGGTTAAACCGTTCACCGTTCACCGTTCACCGTTCACCGTTCACCTAGCTTTCGTGGGCCTTTCCCTAAAGATCTTCCTTGGCACTGCCCTCGTCGTGACGATCCTCCTGGTCGTCACGCTGACCGTGTCGTCCTCATCAGCACACACGGCTGCGCTCACCACCATCAGCCGCGGGCTCGGTGCAACCAACGCGCGAATTGCCGAGCAACTTCAAGCGCGCCAGGAAGCCCTCGCGGGTAGGATTTCCGTCTTCGCTGAAAACCGGAACGCCGTGGAAACCATCCTCCGCGACTCCGTTGGCAACGACGCATTCGACCAGGCGCAAGAGATCGTAAAGGCCAGTGGCGCGCGATGGGTGCAAGTCACGGACGGCGCCGGGTTGCGGCTCGCCAAGAGCGACGACCCCGCGTCGCCGCGCGGCGAAGACCTGACCGGATCGCCACTCGTTGCCGGCGCGCTCGAAGGGCGGATCATGACCGGGTTCGGTGTTGGCGGCGACACCGCCGTCATGCAGTACGTCGCCGTGCCGATCAAGCAAGACCTCAACAAGGCAGGCAGTATCGTCAGCGGCGTCATCATGGCCGCACAACCACTTGGCGACTCACTCGCGCACGCAATCGGAGAAGCCACGGGAAGCGAGGTGGCGTTTTACGTCATCGACAAGGACAACCAGCCGCGCCTTGCCGGCAACACCATCGCCCCCGCCGATCGCGCACCGCTGCTGAAGGTGCTCGCAGACCGAATGCTTCGTGACAGCACCAGGAAGGATTCCGCGAGCGCACTGAAAGCCGCTGATTCCACCACAAAACCAGTCATGCCGATGGGCGCCGCCGGCGAGCGCACTGACATTTCGCTCGAAGGTGAAGCCTACGTCGGGCAGAGCACTCCGCTGTTGAGCGTAAAGGGAGCATACGTCGGCGGGTTTCTCGCACTCCGGTCGCTCGACAACGAGCTCGCGCCCTTCCGCGCGCTGCGCAAGACGCTGCTTGTCACGGGTGCGCTTGGACTCGTCTTCGCGTTCCTGCTCTCCGGCCTGATCACCCGTCAGATCGTGCGTCCGGTCACGGCCCTCGTTGCCGCAACGCGCCGCGCCGCTGACGGTGATTACGCCGCAGAAATTCCTGTCGGTGGCTCCGACGAAATTGGAACGCTTGCCGAGGCTGTGCGCCGCCTGCTTGGCGACCTGCGCGACAAGCAGGCACTCGTGGATTTCCTCGGTGGCGGTCGGGCGGTGTCTACCTCGACGATGGCGACCATTGATCCCGACTCGACGCACCTGATTCCGGGTACCACCCGCACCGCGCCTGCGGATGGTGCCCTGGTACCAGGCCAGTCACTCGGCGTGCGTTACGACATCAAGGCACTTCTTGGCGCGGGCGGTATGGGCATGGTGTATCGCGCCGTCGATCGCGAGTTGGGGGAAGTCGTCGCCATCAAGACGCTCAAGCCGGAACTCATTGCTGCCGACAGCACGGCACTCGAGCGCTTCAAGAGCGAGATCCGCCTCGCGCGAAAGATTTCGCATCGCAACGTCGTGCGCACGCACGATCTTGGTGAGGCGCGCGGTCTCTACTTCATCACGATGGAGTTCGTCGAAGGGACGTCGCTCAAGGATATCGTGAACGCGCGTGGACGCCTGCCCGTGCACGTGATGTTGCCGATCGCGAAACAGCTCTGCCGCGCGCTCGAGGTTGCGCACGACGCGGGGGTGATCCATCGCGACATCAAGCCGCAGAACATGGTTGTCGAACGAGACGGCACGCTCAAGGTGATGGACTTCGGCATCGCGCGACTCGCGTCGCGCACGCCACAACAGGGACTGACACAAGCGGGAATGGTGATTGGCACGCCCGACTACATGTCGCCGGAGCAACTGCTTGGCGACGAGCTCGATGTGCGCGCCGACATTTACTCCGCCGGCGTGGTGATGTATGAGTGTCTCACCGGCAAGCTCCCATTCGAGGCATCGTCGCCAATCGTGCTCATCTCGAAGGTGCTCGAGGAAACCCCGCCAGCGCCGCATCTGCTGTACGCCGAGATTCCCCCCGCGCTCAGTGCGATCGTGATGCGCGCGATGTCGCGCGAGCGAGAAGCGCGGCCATTGCGCGCCGAACTGTTGCATGACGCGCTTGAACAGCTCGGTTAACGCGTGAACATTAGTTCACCATTCAGGGTATATTGCGGGATGAGACTGCTGTGTATCGGACGACATCAATTTCTGAGTGAGCACTTGTGCCGCTTCTTTGGCGAACTCGGTGCACAGTGCGAATCGGTGGTCGGCGTGAGCGCCGCCCCGCGGCATGCCGCGTCCTTTGAGCCTCATCTCGTCGTGGCGGAAAGCGCACTGTTGAGCCCAACTGTGCTCGATTCCTGGTCCAACGACGACGCGCTGCACGACATACCGGTCCTGGCGGTGAGTCTCACGCATCGCAGCGACGAGTGCCCGTCCGTCAACATGAGTGGGCTTGCGGGCGTGGTCTACTTGCCGTCTCTTGATCGCGCCGCAGCGGCCACGTTGCTGCAGAGTGTGTGGCGACAGCGCGGGGTCGATGTTCCGTTCGGTACTTTCGTCTCGGCGCGTCCAGCAGCCGCGGCCCAGCTCTGATACGAGACCGCATGTACGGTGGGCGCAAGTCAACGCGATAAGGTGAACGAAATCGGAGACGATATCTCCGACGAGAAGCGCCCTGCGCCCTCGACCGGCGTGGAACGCGGGTCTGAGCACCTCCTCGACGCGCTCGAAGTTGGCGTTGTCGTGCTGACGTGCGACCTGCATGTGACGTATGCCAATGCGCGATGGCAATCGTGGGTTGGCACCCCGATGACCGCCGGCGCGTCCCTCGCATCGTTTCTCGATCATACCGGCGCGCCCTTCGAGGAAGAGCTTCGCGCCGTGCTCCGCGATGGCGAATCGCGGACGATCTTGCTGACGCTTCGAGGCGCGCGCGGCGACGCCGAGACGCAGCGAGTCATCTGTCGGGTGCATCGCGTTGGCGACGGTCTCGTTGTCGAAGCGCGGCTCGACAGCGACGACGATCGCACGGCGATCAACGACGTCGCGCGGCGCCTCGCCGAAGTGACGGACATGGCGGAGGTGCTGCGCACGCTGTGCGATATCGCGACTCGGCAGTGTCATGCGAGCGCGGCGGCCGTACTCCGCGTGTTGGGTCATCAGGGAGAAGTTGTCGCCGCCGCAGGCGGCTTCCAGCCTGCACGCGCGCGCTTCTTTGAATTGGAGGGATCGCTTCTGATGGAGGCGGTCAGCCAGCAGCGCATCGTCACGGAAGACAACTATCGTGACTCGGGCCGTCCGCTCATGCGGGTCGTCCCCGAGCTCGCGCTCGGTCCCATGCTCATCGCGCCGCTGCGCGCGCACGGCGAAACACTCGGGGTCATTGCCATCGCTCGCGGCGTGGGTGGACGCCCCTTTCGGCCGCACGAGCACGATCGGTTGCGAGTGCTGGCCGACCATGCCGCGCTCGCGGTCCACAAGTCGCTGCTCCTGTCGCAAGCGCAGAGTGCAGACAAGGCGAAGGGCCGCTTTCTCGCGACGATGAGCCACGAGTTGCGCACACCGCTCACTGCGCTCGCCGGCTACAATGAGCTGCTCATCGACCAGGTGATCGGACCGGTGAGTGAGCCGCAACTCGACATTCTCGAGCGCATGCGCTCGGTGACGATGCATC
>JBDTXZ010000472.1:0-3900 GCA_040005935.1 bacterium
AATCGATGGCCCCAAGCGTGGCTACACAATGGAGACGACAGCCACCCTGCTCGGCATGTTCGACGCGGCGGCCAAAGCGGGCCGAGAAGCCATCGCGCGCTCGACCGATGCGCAGTTCGATGAGCCGTGGAACTTCAAGGCCGCCGGCCAACTCATCTTCACGAAGTCCCGCTATCAGTCACTTCGTTGGTCAGTCCTCAACCACCTCGTGCATCACCGCGCGCAACTCGGCCTCTACCTGCGACTCATCGGCGAGAAAGTGCCGGACATGTACGGCCCAACGGCAGATACAAAGAGAGGCTGACGCTGCGTTCACGTGCAGATCCTTCGACTCGTTTTGTTGTCATCCTGAGCGAGCGGAGCGAGTCGAAGGATCTGCACCACGATCGGCCGCATTGGCCTCCCGCAACACCGCCCGCACCAACGAGCGCTTCGAGTACTCCCCAAAACTCACGCGACCAACAAACGCCTCTCGCCCGAGTACTCGACGCTGAATCTCACTCTCGCTGCACCCTCTTGCAGCGAGCATCTGCATTTCGCCAATCGTCGCTTCCATCCAATCGATCTTCGCGTGCAGGCGATTCGTCGCGTGCTCTACCACACCGCGATGCGGATCGAGCAGAATCCGCGGCTCAAGGGCCGCAACCTTTCGAAGACTCCTCAGTAACGCTCGCGGCGACTCATGCACATGCGCCACACGCACCTTTACGCCAAGGAAGAGGTCGCCGCTGGCAAGAACTCGGCGCTCCGCATCCCACACCACCAAATGATCCTCCGTGTGGCCAGGCGTCTCGATGATCTCGAGCGGCGCTGGATCGAAGCGCTCGAAAGGCTGCGACACCCGCGCCGTTCGTCCCCACACAATACGGCGGTACGGACGGATTGCAGGTCGAGCGCGAAGCATGGCGACGCAGCGGGAGTGCATCCGCATCGGAAGCCCCAGCGCGGCCAATCCGGGCACGTTACCGGCGTGATCTTCGTGCCAGTGCGTTACTACCACACCGCGCGGATTCAACGATCTGACGGCGTCCAGGAATTCGTCGCGTACGCCCGGGAAACCTGAGTCAATGAGCACCCCGTTCATCAGGTACGCGCTGACCTTGTAACCCACAGACCTGCCGCGCCAACTGCTGAGTTCGAGACGCATAATGCCGGGCTCGATCCGGCGAACAATAAGCGTCACGAGAACGACCCAACATTTGCCTGCACGCAGAGCAGGCGATAGAATGAAAGCATGCGGCGCCCGGCCAATGGTTGGGCGTCAACTTTTTTTTGTGTCCTTTGGGTCCAGCAGCTCATGATCGAAGCGCTCAAGGCAAAGCTCGGGGAAGAAGTCGAAAAGCTCCAGTTCGAGCTGAACGTCACCCTGCCAGGTGAAATTCGCCGTGCAGTGGAAATGGGCGATTTGCGCGAGAACAGCGAGTACAAGGCTGCGCTCGAGCGCCAGCAGTTCGTGCGCGCGCGCCTGAGCCAACTCCGCGAGCGGCTGAGCAAGTTGTCGTCCATCGACGTCACGCAGATCGCCCACGACGCCGTCGGTCTGGGATCACACGTCGTTGTAGCAGACGAAAAGACCGGCCTTGTCGAAACTTATGCGCTCGTTTTTGGCGACGCGCTCGAGTTCGAAGAGGGTCAGGTCACCATGTCATCGCCCATCGGCCGCGCCCTGCTCGGCAAGAAGGTTGGCGAGGTGGCGCTGCTCAAGCTTCCGACGGCGCTCCGCAAGCTCAAGATTACCGAGCTCAAGACGATTCACGAGCTCAAGGAAGACGAGCTCTGACGCTACGCGACAGGCGTGATGGTGAACAATCGCGCAATGTCGCCGTCGTAACGCGCAACCGCCGCGCTCGCGGCAGCGTCGCTCCAGCCGAGCCACTTGCCGACGTACGGTACCACGCGGCGAGCGGCGTCTCGGCCATGATCTTCCATTTCGAAGGCCAGTGGCGTGCGTCTGATGAGCAAGTCGCTCAGGGTCCGCGCGAGCTCATGCTCAACGGCATGTCGCAACTCCGCGAGTAGATACGGCAGGCCCGGTGTGATTCGTTCACGCATTTCGGGTAGTTCTTCCCCGAGTGCCCACACGCTTCGCCACGCAGATCCGTGTGCGTGCACAAGCCGCTCACCCACCGCGCTGTCGCCAACCGTCCGCGTCGCTTCGGCAATCGCGCTCGCGACGTCCACGATATCGCCACCGGACAGTGGTTCGGATGCCGTCCGGCTCGGAGTTTTCGCAACGCTTAACACGCGTTGCACCACGTCCACCACCTGCGCCGACATTGCGCGATACGTCGTCAGCTTTCCACCGGTAACGCTCACCAGCCCGGGCGACGTTTCGGTAATCGCATGCTCCCGAGACATGCTGCCAGGATCTGAGTCGCTGCCGGACGCCGCCGCGAGCGGCCGCAATCCGGCCCACGCACTTACAACGTCCGCTTCCGTAAGATGCGCGTCCACGAAGTAATGGTTGGCGGCGGCGAGTAAGTAGTCCACGTCGCGCGTTGTCGCGCGCACCTCTTCGGGCGCTACAGCGTCGAAGGTGTCCGTCGTGCCAATGATCGTGAACGCTCCCGCGGGCAGCACAAACATGACGCGCCCATCCTGCGGCGCTGTGAGCGCAAGCGCGGAAACATTGCCCACGCGCGCTCGTCGGACGCTGACGTGCACGCCCTTGCTGCCGCGCACGCCGGCGGCCGACCCAACGTGAGCCATCTCCTCGATGCGATCGCTCCATGGCCCGGTCGCGTTCACAACGACTCTCGCTCGCACGTCGACCAGTGCATCCGTCTCGGTGTCCTCAACGCGCGCGCCCATAATGCGCTGTCCGTCGCGAATGAGCTCGGCAACGCGCGCATGATTTAACATGGTCGCGCCCGCGCGTTGAGCAGAAAGCGCCGTGCTCAACGTCAGTCGGGCATCATCTGTCGCTGCGTCCCAATAGCGCGCGCCGCCCAACAAACGAGATCCGCTGAGTCGAGGCTCGCGTGTGAGCACACCCCGCGCGTCGAGGCGTTCGTGTCGGCCTACATTGCGGAACAACGCCAGCGCGTCGTAAAGCGTAAGCGCCAACGAAAGTTTCCCGCGAGCGATTCGTGCGCCCGAGTACACTGGCCATACGAAAGACAGCGGCCGCACCAGGTGCGGTGCAATGCGCAGCAATGTACGGCGCTCGCGGCTGGATTCGAAGACGAGTCCGAGCTTTCCATGCTCGAGGTATCTGAGCCCACCATGCACCAACCGCGATGATCGGCTCGACGTCCCGCTTGCGAAGTCGTCCCGCTCCACCAGCGCAACGCGAAGTCCACGCAGCGCCGCATCGCGTGCGATGCCCGCGCCCGTAATTCCGCCGCCAATGATCAGGACATCGAACTGTTCCGACGCGAGTGCGTCGAGAGCGCGGCGGCGCTCGGCATCGGGAGCTGGAAGGGGAATCGGCACTCCCGCCAAGCTAATCGCACCGTAGCTTCAACGGATGCCTACCTTCGGCTCTCCAGGTCGCCGCGTTGCCGTCGTCGCCGGCCTTCGTACACCCTTCGCAAAGTCGGGAACGACCTTGAGGTCGCTCTCGGCAATCGACCTTGGGAAGCGGTGCGTTGGTGAGCTCATTCAGCGCACTGAGATCGACGCGAAGCTCGTCGACGCGCTCATCTATGGGACCGTGGTTCCTTCTGTTATCGCGCCGAACATCGCGCGAGAGGTCTCGCTTCTTCCATTACTGCCGAAAGGCGTGCAATCCTACTCCGTGAGCCGCGCCTGCGCGTCGGCCAACCAGGCAATCACCGATGCCGCGGACCAGATCGCGCTCGGTCATGCCGACGTGATCATTGCGGGCGGCGCCGAATCGTTGTCGAATGTGCCGATTCTTCATTCGCGTGGTATGAGTGACGCGCTCGTCGCGGCATC
>JBDTXZ010000473.1:0-3899 GCA_040005935.1 bacterium
CCGATGCGCGACGCTTACCAATGGTCGACGTCACGGTGATGCTCGTGTTCGTCGTTCCGCCACTCGTCGTGATCTCGTTGCCGGCGAAGCGTGTGTTGCCGCTCCATCCGGTGTTGATGTTGACGCGCGTCTCGTCCGCCTTCGCGAACGACAGCACGCGATCGGCGAGCGCCTTGGCCTGATCCCTCGAGAGAAACTCGACGTCCGCGGTGAAGAGCGATTTCATCACTCGCCCCTCCCGGTGGACACAATGTTCACGCCCTTGAACCGCGCCGGCGGGCAGCCGTGACTCACCGAGTTCGACTGCGCGGGCTCACCCTTGCCGTCGCCGAACGATCCGCCGAGCCAGTACGAGCTCTTGCCGCCAATCATGTCCATCGAGTTCCAGAACACCGGCGTGTTCGCCTGATACGCGACGTCCTTGAGCATCCCGGTGATCTTACCGCCCTTCACTTCGTAGAACACCTGGCCGGAGAACTGGAAGTTGTACCGCTGGTGATCGATGGACCACGAGCCGCGATTCTTGATGACGATGCCGCGATCGGTGGCTGCGATGATGTCGTTGAGGCCGATGTCCTTGTCGCCCGGCAGCAGCGACACGTTCGGCATGCGCTGGAACTGCACCGAGTCCCACGAGTCGGCGAAGGAGCAGCCGTGCGACTTCTTCACGCCGGTGAGCTTCGAGATCCACGCCGCCTGTTCGCGCGTGGTCTGGTAGTCCTTGAACATTCCCTTCTCGATGATGAGCCACTTGTCGGGCACGACGCCTTCGTCGTCCCACGCCACGCGTGCGAGCGACCCTTCCTGGCTGCGGTCGCCCTGGATGTTCATGATCTCGGTGCCGTACTTGAGCTTCTTGATCTGCTTGTCAGGCGGCGCGACGAAACTCGTGCCGGCGTAGTTGGCTTCGTAGCCCATCGCGCGGTCGAGCTCAGTGGGATGACCGATGGACTCGTGAATCGTGAGCCAGAGATTCGTCGGGTCGAGAATGAGATCGTACCGACCGGGTTCCACGGACTTCGCGCCGACCTTCTCAACCGCGAGCGCGCCCCACTTGGCCGCGTTGCCCGGCATGTCGAGCGACGTGATGTATTCCCAGCCGGAGCCGCGCGGCGCCAACTCTTCTGTGTACTGCTGAAAGCCGCCCGCGCCAACGGCAGTTGCCGAAAATGACGGGCCGACCCGAACGAACGTTTGCGTCGTCTCTGTGCCTTCGGAATTGACGTACGTCTTGATTTCGCGGAGCAGTTGAAGCCCGGTGTTGACGAACCGAACGCCGGGCACCTTGAGGGCTGCTTCGTTGGCGGCAAAGAGCAGTGCCACTTTCTCCTCGATGGGCACGTCGATCGGGTCGCGTGTGACCGGCGTCATCCACGTGCCCTTGATCGCGGGAGTGGGCGCGAGCTCCACTGGTCGCTTCTGCACTGTTTTCGCGGCGCGTGCAATGCGAACGGCTTCGCGTGCCGCCTTGACGACGCCTTCCTTCGTCATGTTGCTCGTGGCCGCGAAACCCCATGACCCGTTCACCAGTGTGCGGACGCCGATGCCGTACGACTCGGAGTCGGCGACGCCGGTGATTCGGCGCTCGCGTGTGCTCACCGACTGGCGACGGTAGCGCCCCACGCGGACGTCGGCGTAACTCGCCCCGGCGTCTTTCGCGGCGCCGAGTGCCTCGGCGGCGAGGTCGAGTGCGTAGGTGTCGGCGCTCGGTGCGGCGAGATACGGCGACGGCGCGAAGGGATCCGCGGCGGAGAGAATGCGCGGACCGACGAGTGTTGCGGCGGCGGCAACGGCGCCCGATCGGAGAAAGTCGCGGCGGGTGGTGGTCATAGCTCCGGCGAGGTGGGTGAAACGTGACGGTCGTGCAGGCGATGCTTGATGCTGTGTGCTACGCAGACGCGCGTCGTGGTGCTGGACGCTGAACCATCAGCCAGTCTGTCCGAGTCGGCTTCTCCGGGGCGCACCGTAGATCTTTGCCCCACCAAGGAGCAATCCGTGGGCATCCGTCAAATCCGCGCACGTCCGCGTTGGCGTCGTTGTCGGCGTCGTCGGAGTGTTGCGGGAGTTGCTTTGCAACAGCCTGATCGCGGATGTACGCGGATGTGGCGGATCGACGCGGATCCTCGGCTACGACTCCACCGTCCGCCGCGACGACAGCAGGTGCGGGGCCTGTATCAACCGGTCGCCGCAAAACTCTGTCGTCCCGCAGGAGCGAGCGCCGCGAGCGCGTGTCGGGATATACCGTATGATCCGCGAAGCAGGCCGAGGTTGGACGAAGAGTAGATCCGACATTCGCTACGCTCACGCGGGATGACACCCGACGAGAGTGTTGCGTCCACGGTTGCATTCGCTCCGCTCAGGACGACGACATCGTCAGCGCGACGGCGGCCCCGATGGGTGCTTGCGACATGCCGGAGGCTGCTCGATCGTGTAGATCAGCGCTGCGACACGCCAGCGTCCTTCGCTCTTCATCAGCGTGAAGGTGTCGACGCCGCAATGCGACCACTTGTCGCCCACGTAGAGGTCGTACGGCATCCAGACCTGGGCTACGCGGTCTTGCACATGGACGTTTGCCTCAAAGCCTCGCTCGGTGAATTCCGACGGTCCCTTGCGGTTGATGTACAGCGCCCACGATCGCAGCGACGCCCGCTCGACGCCGTTTCGCATTCCGGCGCCGCCCACCACCGCGGAGTCGAGCGTCAGGCGTGCGAGCATCGCGTTGTCACCACTCGAAAGGGCAGCCAGCACGGAGTCGGCAACCGCGATGACGGCCCTGCCCTCGGCGTCCGTGGTCTGAGCCTGCGCGAACGAAGCGAAGGACGCGAGGACGAGCAGGACGACCAGTGACCGCTTGACGTTCCGCAACAAAACCTCCGCTGTGCCGCTCCTCAGATGAACTCGGCCATCTCGGGACACGCCGCGATTACCGCGGCCGCGACTTCGCGATTGTCGGCGAGCATCCGGAAGTCGGTGAATTCGAATCCCGGACCGACGGTGCAGCCCACGAGAGTGTAGGCACCGAGTGAGCGCGCGGCCTGCCAGTGACCGGCTGGGATGACACACACCGGTGCACCCGACCCCTTGTCCAGCGGCTCCAGCCGATGCCGCGTTACGGTGTTGCCGGCGGGGTTGACGTTGAACAGCTCGAGCGGGCCGCCTTCGTACAGGTGCCACACTTCGTCCGAGTCCACCTGATGCAGGCGGCTGATCGTCCCCCGGGGAAGCAGGAAGTAGATCGTGGTGAGCCCTGCGCGCTCCGCGTTGTCGCCAGCGCGGACGACGTGCGACTCCGAGCGGAAAACCTCACGATAGAAGCCGCCCTCGGGATGCGGGCGGAGGTCCAGCGTAGCGATAAGTTCGGCGGCGCGCTGTTGCATCAGTCAATGATACAGTCGTAAAGTAAATCTGTCGACACCGAGCCAGTCGCTGCACGTCACACTGTCATCCCGCACGAGCGACCGCTCGCGTCGGGATCCACCATACGTCGCGCGTGGCCGGTTCACAGCGCCGCGATGGGAGATCCCGACACTCGCTTCGCTTGTGCGGGATGACAGAACTCAGAACGGAGAATACTCGGGAGGTGTCACGCCGTTGAGGCGCAGATAGGGAACGGTTTGGCCGAGTGTCCAGGGAAAGTGGTCGAGCAACTCCATCAAGGCGCGAGCGCGAGTGACCTTGTTGCCGAATTGCACGATGTTCTCCTGCATCGCGGCATCGCTGATACCCTTGAGCATCGTGATGGTGTGATCCATCGCCGCGGCGGCGTACGTCTTGAGTGCCGCCTTGTTATGGAGATAGACCGCCGAGTCACCAAGTGCTGGGACTTTCATCGAGCCGGTGATGGCCAGGTGCGCGATGAGGGCGTCGCTCCCGGCGGCATGCTCGATCTGCTCCGCAAA
>JBDTXZ010000474.1:0-3899 GCA_040005935.1 bacterium
TATTCTCGAGATCTGCGGGCTGGAGCCCGAGCACGTGATCGCGGAGATGGAGGCACGTCCGGCGCGTGAGCCGGAAATCATGCCAACCTTGCAGGAGGCGTTCGACCTGGCGGGAGATGATGCTCTTCGCCTTGGGCAGACCGAAGTTCGTCCAGAGAATGTGTTGATCGGCATGTTCCGGGTGGAGCACAGTCTTGCGATGGAGGCGATGCAATGGGCGCGCGTGGATCGTGAGCGGCTGCGCGCCGAGATCGGTGGCCGAGTCATCCCGGCAAGTGATCGTGTGCAGGGAGACGTGCCACCGCGGGACGTTGCCGCGCAGGCCGCGGTAAACGCGGCGATCGCCATTGTTCGCCAGCGGAAGGGGGAAATCGTAAACTCGGTGCATGTGCTCCGCGCCTTGTGCGACGCTGACGATGCGTTTCTGTCCGGCCTCCTCGCGCGTTGTGGATCCAGCATTGCGAAACTCAGGGAACGGCTGAGTGACAGCGTTCTCTAATTTTGCTCTGCCTCACCTCTGTCATCCCGCACGCGCGAAGCGCGTGTCGGGATATACCATCGCGGCACTGGAGCCAGCCACGCGCGACGTATCGAGGATCCCGGCACGAGCGGTGGCTCGTGCCGGATGACAATGTGGCGTTGCGGTCACCGGTTGAGCCCACCCTTGCCGCCCAACCACAACAACCCGTCAACGATCAGCTGATCTTGAATCGGGTTGTTGAGCGTGTATGACAACGTCTTGTTCGTCGCATCGAACTTGTGCTCATAGTCGATGTCGTTGTGACCCATGTTGAAGTAGATCATCTTGAACTTCTTGTTCGTCCAGGCGACCGGGTAGTATCCACTGTGCCAGATCTCATGCGTCTTCGGCCCAGTGCCTAACGGAAAGCTCGTCGAGTCGATCGACAACAGGATGTCGATGTCAGGATTCCGCCTTAAATCCTTCTCCCATCGATACCACTCGTTTGGTGACGACTTGAATGTCTCCGGCAAGTGGGCCGTCGCGGGATGCGTACGGTCTTCGACACGCAGAATGGCCGAGACAGGTCGCCAGGTGTTGCTGGCATACGATCCCGACCCGAGGAAGTTGTTGTGATACCAGTCCCAGTTTGCAGGAATCGCTGACGGCGTGAGCGCGAAGCCGGCAAAATGAAAGCCCATCCACGCGCCGCCGTGCTCCATGTACGCCTGAAATTTGGCGCGCTGCGCTGGCCCTTCTGGACGCGTATCGAGGAACACCACGACCTGATACTTCGAGAGAAACTCCGAATTCAGGTTGTTCCAATTGGACGTCGTGTCGTAGCTGAAATTGTACTTCGCCGCCATTTGAGGAAACCACAGCTCGGCTTCACGCAGGAAGCTGATATGCGCCTGATCCTCCTTGCCGGTAAAGAATCCGATGACGTTGAACTCGGGCGTAGCGTGACTGGCTTTGAGTTTCCCTTCCACCGCTGAGCGGATGCCCTGCTTCCGTGCGTCGGTGTCGGTCACATCGCTCTTGAGCAGCTCGAGCGTTTTCCTCGCGGCATCGAGACCCGCGGCCGTGTCTCCCATCGCGAGATAGACGTCGCCGAGACTGTCCATCGCGTTCGGAGATTTCGGATACGCTGTCACGTTCAGCCTCATGATCTCGAGCGCAAACGCATAGTCGCGAGTGAGCATGTGCTCGTAGCCGAGTTGGTTGACGAAGAACTCGGGGAAGAGTTGCGCGTTGGGGTTCGTGTTCCGCGATTGCGCGAGCCGCCTGCCGACTGCTGCCGGACCGCCGGGCCGATCGATCTCCGCCAGCACACGTGCGACATCGGCGCGCATCGGCACACCGTTGGTCTTTGGCAGCGCGACTCCCTTCTCTGACGCCAGCACGGCCGAGAACCACTGCGACATCGTGTCGGCCAATCCTGGGTGCTTCACGAACATCACGGCGGCGTGGCCACCATCCGGATATCGCGCCATCCTGCTCTGCGGGCTCTTCGAGAGCGCGGCATACCAGCCCATGATGTCGACGAAATTGGCGTATTGATCATCCGCCGCCGCGGCCGTGAACATCGGTGGCGCGCTTGTCGATGCGAGAAACTCTCGACCGGCGCGGCTCGTGCCGCCCGCCAGTAGGCTGAGTGCCTTGACGTTCGGGTGCTTTCGCGCGATCTGTACTGCGGCTCCAACTCCGCAGCTTCCACCCGCTGCACCCATCCGCTTGGTGTCAACGCCGGGCTGTCGCGACAAGAATGCAAACGCACTGTCGACGTCCGACGGCCATACCTTCGTTTGCTGCTCGGCGAGTTCCGCGTTGCTGAGTTTCTCATGCGGGGTACCACCGCTTTCACCGTAACCGCGGTAGTCCACGGAAAGCGCAGTAATGCCTCGCGCGGCGAGTCGTGCACCGAGTGCGTCCCAGACTTTGCGTTGCTCGTCGCATTGGTGGAATAGCACCACGGCCGGTCCAGGTCCTATAGCTACGAATAGTGTGCCCTTGAGGACGACGGCGTCCGCCGTCTTGATGTCAACGATGCGTGGTACAGGCGCTTGAAGGGCCGCGGTCGAGACGACAGCGGCCAGCGTGAGCGCGATGATCATTTCCCTTTCTCCTGTTCAGGTCGCGGATTTTGTACACCCAGGCGCTCGCAATGAGCGCGCCGTATAGCATGCGAACTTCCTGGCTGCTATCCGGCAACGGAGGTCAGCGGCGCACGCGTTCGACCGCTAGGGCACGCGCGTGAAGTGGCTGACGTTGATGCTCCCTTCGCCACCGATGCGCAGGTCGTATTCGTGCGCGCCCAGCGTTGCGCGCATCGTGTTCCAATTCATCAGTTCTCGCGGATTGCCGCCAACGGATGTGTTGCGCATCTGTTCGACGTTGGCGCAGGACGCGTCGACGGCCTGCTCGATCTTGTAGAGATGGGACGAGGAGGTCTTGGCAGGATACAAACGGAGCCGCAATGCGCCGATGCGTTTTCCATTTTCGGTGAGCACGAGGGCGAATGCCGAATCGAGCTTTTGATGCGAGCCGATGATCTCGAGGTCCCTCACTCCGACTTCCACAGAGTCGATGCGGTCTCTCGGGATTCCGGATAATAGTGTCGATAGGCAGCTAGTATCGTTCACTTGACGGGTGACGCTAGACGTCCCGCCCGTTGCACCGGTATCAATAGTCGTGTTCTTCGCGGATTGTAGCAGGTTTTGCTGCTGAAAATGCACCGCGGCGTAGCCAATGCAGCCAACGCCAAGCGCGATCAACGGCAACCCAGCGCCCTTAGACGTGACCTCGGCACCGAACCCTTTGAGCGTGCCCCCTGGCCGATCGGGATACCGCAGGAGAACCACGGCGCCGAATGCGATCAGCGCGACCCCAAGCGCCAACAGCGTAATCAGCATGGCGACTCAGGCTGGCTGAGAACAAACATTGCGAACCTGGTTCTTCTCGGAGGTTGGCCGAGGTTTGTCGACCTACAAGGTGACCGGATGGTGACTCAAATAGAACGCCGCTACGGCGGGAATGTTAGAGTCGTGCGAAGCGGGCGCGGTGGGGCACACCGGCCGCCCAATGCCGATGAAGGCGAGTTGGCACGCGACGCATCCAATGTCGCAACGCGACTCGCGCGCAGCGTGAATGGCACTTGGCGCTCGCCACATATTGCGCGCGCCAACTGCAACGGCGAACTGCAACTACGTATCACGGATTGCGCGATAGGCAGTTGCCCTTGGCAAGCTCCCTGCAGGCCAATGCTGCGCACTGTGCAGGCGGAACCGCGTTGCAAGGGCATGCGTGATTCGAACGGTTCGAGCTTAGACCCCGAACTGGCGCAGGTGATGGTCGAGATGCTTGTACATCAGCACCGCCCACTCCTGCGGCGCCATCGGTCCAAAGAACGTGTGCGGATGCGTCGTGCATCCTCGCGGAC
>JBDTXZ010000475.1:0-3894 GCA_040005935.1 bacterium
ATGCGCACGTCGTACTGGGACACATCACCGCGGCGGCGCTCAGCGGCGGTGTGCACCTGCACGCCGACGCTGCGCATCAAGTCCTCTGCAAGCTCGCCGAAAAGCTCGACGCGACGCCCGAGCGCCTCGCTCGCGCGATGATCGACACCGCCGACGCGTCGGTTGCCCGCGCGTTGCGGCGTGTGAGCGTCGAGCGGGGCGTGAGTCCGCGCGACTGCGTGCTTGTGCCGTTCGGCGGAGGTGGACCACTGCACGCATGCGGACTTGCAGACCAACTTGGCATGCGCACGATCTTCGTTCCGCCGCACGCGGGCGTGTTGAGTGCGGTCGGGCTGGCGATTACGCCAGAGCGTCGCGAGCGCATGGTAAGCGTGCTCGCACGTGCGGATGCACTCGATCACGACGCAGTTCACGCGGCGCTCGATCGAGCGGCCGAGGGCGTCGCCGACGATCCGAGCTGGGATCGGAGTTGGACGGCGCGCATGCGCTATGTGGGGCAGGGGCATGAGCTCGACGTCCCCGCGCTGCGTGGTGACAAAGGTGCGACGCTGGCTGCTCGTTTTGACGCGATGCACGCGCGACGCAATGGCTTCACGCTCGACGCGCCAGCCGAAGTGATCGGGATTCGTCACGTGGCCAGCGGCGCAGCGCATCCGATCACCTTCGCTCGACACGCGTCATCGACGTGGGATCCATCCACCGCCGTGGACGATGGTGGTGAGTTCGTGGCGCACGTGCATGGACCGGCTGTCGTTGCACTCGCCGGTGCAACGTTGCTCATCGCGAACGGATGGAGTGGCGCACCGCATCCAACGGGCGGCTGGCTGCTGAGCCGCGCGGACAAGCCCGCATGAGCAGCGAGCAGCGTGTCGTCCGGAGCGAGCGTAGCGAGTCGAAGGATCTGCACCTCGACTACCCATGATCGACCTCCTCGAACTTTCCGTACTCGCCCACGGCGTCGCGATGATCGCCGAAGAAATGGGCGCTGTGCTCGTGCGCAGTGCACTCTCACCAAACATTCGCGAGCGACGCGACGCGTCGTCGGCGCTGTTCGATCGTAACGGACGCATGATCGCGCAGGCTGCGCACATTCCCGTGCATCTCGGCGCCATGCCCGAGTCGGTGGCAGCCGTGCGCGCACGCAAGCCAGATCCCGGCGACGTCTTTCTCCTCAACGATCCCTACCACGGCGGATCGCATCTACCCGACCTGACGCTCGTTGAAGCCGTAGAAATCGATGGAGCCATTGGCGCATACACTGCGGTCCGCGCGCACCATGCGGACGTTGGCGGAATGAGTCCGGGCAGCATGCCGCAGGGAGCCACAGAGCTCGTGCAGGAAGGACTCATCGTGCCACCGATTCGTCTCGTGCGCGCCGGCGTGCTCGACGAAGAACTCCTCTCGTTCGTCCTCGCCAACGTGCGCACGCCCGAGGAGCGGCGCGGCGATCTCGGTGCGCAACTCGCTGCCTGCGCCACGGGCGCCGCTGGGTGGCGCGCGCTTGCCGAACGGCTCGGCGCAAGAAAGCTTGAAGCCGCGTGCGACGCACTGCTCGATTACGCCGAGCGCCGCGTGCGGGCGCGTCTCGCACCGTTGGAGGGGTGCAGTGGTCGCGCCGTCGATCGCCTCGAAGGCGACGGCGTTACGGATACCGACATCGACGTGGTGGTCGCGTTGCGCGTCGTGAATGGCACACTGCATCTCGACTTCACGGGGAGCGCCCCGCAGGTTGCTGGCAACGTCAATTGTCCAGCCGCCGTCACGCGCGCCGCCGCCGTGTTTGCACTTCGCACCCTGCTCGACGACGACGTGCCCACGAACGATGGCATTGCGCGCGCGCTTTCCCTCACGCTTCCAGATCGCAGTGCGGTGAATGCCGCGTGGCCCGCCGCGGTCGCGGCCGGAAATGTAGAGATGTCCCAGCGCATTGCGGACACGATTCTCGCTGCATTTGGAAACGCCGGCGTGGACGTGGCGGCGCAGGGCCAGGGCACCATGAACAACGTCACCTTCGGTGGCGCAGGGTGGACCTTCTACGAAACCCTCGGCGGCGGACAGGGTGCGAGTTCACGCGGCGCCGGCCCGTCGGGAGTACACGTCGGAATGAGCAACACCCTCAACACGCCCGTCGAATCACTCGAGCGTTCCACTCCGCTGCGGGTGGACCGGTACGCCCTGCGCGACGGTTCAGGTGGTCCGGGCGCGCACGCAGGCGGTAACGGCGTGATCCGGGCATATCGTGCAACCGCGCCGTGCACGGTCACGTTGCTTACGGAACGCCGCCGCCACGCACCGCACGGTGTCGCCGGTGGCGGCGATGGCAAACCGGGGCGCAATCTTCTCAACGGCGAGCCGCTTCCCGCCAAGTGTCGAGTTGCCTTGAAGGCTGGCGACGTCGTGACGATCGAAACCCCTGGCGGTGGTGGCTATGGCCAACTCCTGGTGAGCGAATCCAAATGAACCTGACGACGCGAGTGCTGATCGCCCTCGTTGCTGGACTGGCAGTCGGCGTCGCCATTTCAAGCGCGGCCAGCCCGGCACTGCGTGCATTTCCGGGCTACCTCGAGCCACTCGGCACGATGTGGGTGAACGCACTTCGCATGACCGTGGTCCCCCTTGTCTTTACGTCAATCGTCATTGGGGTGAATTCCCTCCCCGATTCGCGGAGTATTGGACGTATTGGTGCGCGAGCATTGGTGCTGGCGCTGGCCATTCTTGCCAGCGCCGCGACGTTCGCCGTGGTCATTGGTCCCATCGCAATGTCCTTGCTCAGGATCGATGCGGCGGGCGCCGCCGGTCTCCGGGCGAGCGCGCTCGCGTCGAGCGGAGCCGCGGTGCAGAGTGCGCAGAGGATCGTTGGCTTCAGTCAGTGGCTCGTCGACCTCGTGCCAGCGAATCCGATCAAGACAATGGCGGACGGAGCGATGTTGCCGCTGATCGTCTTCACGTTGTTGTTCGGCCTCGCGGTTACGCGTATCGCGGCCGATGATCGGTTGGCGCTGATGCGAGTGATCCAGGGAGTGTACGAAGCGTCACTGACACTCATGCATTGGGTGCTGCTCGCTGCGCCCGTGGGCGTATTCGCGCTCACGATTCCGCTCGCGCAGCGACTTGGCTTGGCCGCAGCGGGTGCAGTGCTCTATTACGTCGCCGTCGTTACCGTGATGTGCATCGCGTTCATGGCACTGATGTATGTGGCAGCGTGGCTCATTGGCCGGCAGAACCCACGTACGTTCGCACGCGCCTGTGCGCCGGTACAGGCCGTGGCGATCAGTGCTCGTTCGTCGCTCGTTACACTGCCGGCAATGCTCGAGAGTGCAGACAGCATCCTGCATCTTCCATTGGCCGTTCGATCATTTTTCCTGCCGCTCGCGGCCGCGACGTTCAAGGCCGGAAGCGCCATCATGATCCCGATCGGTGTGCTGTTCATGGCCCGGCTCTACGGCGTCGAAGTGAGCACGGCGCAACTCGTGACGATTGCGTTGATGACCATTGTGACGACCTTCAGCGTGCCCGGCGTACCGGGTGGCACGATCATCGTCATCGTCCCCGTACTCCTGGCGGTTGACCTTCCCGTCGCCGCAGTTGGCCTGCTGCTCGGTGTCGACACCATTCCCGACATGATTCGCACGGCCACGCACGTAACCACCGACATGGCTGCGGCAACGATCCTGGCCCGCTATGAGCCTGTGTCGTCCTGAGCCGTTAGGCGGAGGACCTGTACATGGTAAGTGCAGGTCCTTCACTGCGCTCAGGACGACAAAAGAAACGCCGTAACCATTCACCATTCACGCCTTCCGGCCGCGCCAAGCTGCGGCCAATGGTCGCGCGGACCCGTAGGCCCGCACCATTCACGCCTTTCGAGTTGGCCCGGTTGAACTTAGATTCCAGCCG
>JBDTXZ010000476.1:0-3891 GCA_040005935.1 bacterium
ACCTTCGCATCCCCCGAGAAACTTTGCGATTTCGTCGAGCGGCTTTTGCGTTGCTGATAGTCCGATGCGCTGTGGCGCTTGCGGTGCGACGCGTGAGAGTCGCTCGAGCGTGAGCGCCATGTGTGCCCCGCGCTTCGTTCCCGCGACGGCGTGAATTTCGTCGATGATCACGGCGCGCAACGAACTGAAGATGGTTCGCCCTCGCACGCTCGTGAGCAGGATGTGCAGCGATTCCGGCGTCGTGATCAGGATGTGTGGCGTCTTGCGCAACATGCGCGCGCGCGCAGACGCCTTGGTGTCTCCCGTGCGCACCGCAACGCGAATTTCTGGAAATGCTGAAAGGCGCGAAGGTGCAGGTCCTTCGCTGCGCTCAGGACGACGAGTTTGCGCTGCACCTGCCTGCTCCTTTTGTCGTCCTGAGCGTAGCGAAGGACCTGCACCCGCCTGGTCAAATCGCTGCTTGAGTTGCGCCAGCGGCAACTCGAGATTGCGCTGCACATCATTGTTGAGCGCCTTTAACGGCGACACGTACAGCAGGTGCACCGCGTTCGACAGGGGCGCCTCCAGACCTTCGGTGATCAGCGCATTCAACTCCCACAGGAATGCAGCGAGTGTCTTTCCGGTGCCTGTTGGGGCGAGGATGAGTGTGTCTTCTCCACTCGCGATAGCCGGCCAGCCCGCGCGCTGCGGCGCCGATGGCTCACCGAGTGTCTCGGTGAACCAGTCTCGAACGATCGGGTGAAAACCGGCCAGTGCGTCGTGCGTCATCGTCGTCAAAAATGCGATATGTACGGCGATGGCGCGACGTCATCGCACGTCCATCGTGTGGCGGTCTGCAACGGCACATGATACCGTTTGAGCGACCTCCACCGTGGACGTTCCAATGAAATGCCTTGCCCTCCTTGCGCTCTTGTGCCTGGCGCCGGGTGTCGTCGCCGCACAACAGCCCGTTCCGGAAATTCGCTTTGACGCAAATGCCGATCTCCTGAAGCTTCCGCCCGGAATGAACTTTGGCGAAGTGGCCGGCGTGGCTGTGAACTCCAAGCGGCACATCTTTCTGTACGTTCGGAGCGGAGAGCGCTCCACGGTTCACGGCGCGACCGCCGCGCAGCTATTCGAGTTCGCGCCAAACGGCGCGTTCCTCCGTGAGATCGGCAAGGATCTGTACGGCTTCGGGTTTGCGCACACGGTGCGTGTCGACAAGGACGACAACATCTGGGCGACCGACGAAGGCACGAACATGATCATCAAGTTCAACCCAGCTGGTCGCGTGACGATGGTGCTTGGTCGACGCGAAGAAGCGGTGGAGCCGGCCGCACTTCCTGCGCCCAGCGCGCCGACACCGGCCCCACGGTGGGGCACCTTCAATCGTCCCGCAGACGTCGCATTCGATCTCGCAGGCAACATCTTCATCGCCGACGGTTACGGCAACTCGCGCGTTGTGAAGGTGGACAAGAACGGCCGATGGGTGAAGGCGTGGGGATCGCGCGGCTCTGAACCGGGCCAATTCAATATCGTGCACACCATCGCGAACGACGCGAAGGGCAACATCTATGTCGGCGACCGCACGAATCGCCGCATTCAGGTATTCGACAGCGATGGCAATCCTCTTCGCATCATCACGATCGACGTTCCATTCAACAAGGAGCCAAACGTCCTGAGTGGCGCGATGCCGACAAGTACGGCGAATCCGCTCTCGGTGTCCGGTGCACCGTGGGCGATTTGCATTACGCCCGGACCAACCCAGCATCTCTACGTATCGGACGCGGTACCAGGACGCATCTACAAACTCACACTCGATGGCAAAGTACTCGGCGTGCTTGGCGAGTCAGGCAAGGAGGTAAAGCAGTTCGGCTGGATTCACGAGATCGCGTGTCCGTCCGAAAACGAGTTGTACGTCGCCGAATTGTTGAATTGGCGGATGCAGAAGCTGACGCTGCACCCGTGATACCTTTGTCATCATGAGCGAGTAACGCGAGCTTTGTCATCCTGAGCGAGCGAAGCGAGTCGAAGGATCTGTTCTTGGCTCGCAGCGGAACACTGATCAGTCAAGTGGATGGCGCCACCGCAGGCCAGGAAAGCGAGCGAAGCCACGGTCGGCGGTGATCCATTCGCAACCGTTCTCGATGGCCAGAGCGGCATGGTACGCGTCTGGTATGTGATTCCCCGTCGCGGCAGCCGATGTACAGAGCCGGCTGAAGATTTCCCAATGGTGCGGACCCGGGGCTATCGACACGCAATTGTGGCGAGCTCGCAGCGCGTCCACAAACGAGAGGGCCTTGTCGAGCGGTGTTGGCGGCATAAAGACCTTGGGGTGCGTCAAAACGCGAAGCACTCCGCTCAAAACGATATCTGACAGGCCGACGGGCTCGCGACCGTTTACGCTCTCGCGCAACCACTGCCTGAACTCCGCGTGCCTCGGTACGTCAACGCGGAAGGCGTAAATGAGAATATTGACGTCGAGAAGAATCATGGCGCGAGCTTGACCCAGGCGTTTAGGATACGCCGTCCATCACATCGCGCAGTGCGGACGAGTCATCCAGATTGACACCGGGCCGCAACCCACGACCACGATAGGTGGGCAAATCCGGTTCCCTCACGCGGGTCGCCGCCCGAGATGGCGCAAGTGCGGCGCGCACTGCATCCTCGATCAGCTGATTGAGTGATCGCCCGCTCGAGGCCGCGGCGGCCTTGGCTTTTCGCAAGAGCGCATCGTCGAGGCGAATGGTGGTCCTCATGCAGTGAATGTCGCGATGTGACATTTTAATGTCAATTCTTGGCGGACGGGTGTCCCATCGGCGAGCCTCCGCAAACGGCTGTCGGCGTCTACTTCTCGCAACTTCGTATTTGCAACAGACTAGCGGTTGGACGTGCCGGAGCCATCACCATTTTCCCGCGACCCCAACCGCGGCTCTGCCGACGTCGCCAGTACGTCGTTACTTGCAGCGCTGCTATCTTTTTCTCGCCCGTGATCGCGTGATGCGCCTCCCCAGCTCAGCCAACCAACTCGCAGCGAGACAATCCATCTCCAATGTCCGACCTCCTTCGTAACGCAGCAGAACGTTCCATCTCGTACCTGGACAGCCTTGCCGAGCGACGCGTATCGCCGAGCCCAGAGGGTGTGGCTGGGTTGTCGGTGCTGAACGTCGAGCTCCCGCAGAAGCCCACTGATCCCGCCACGGTCTTGCAACAGCTCGACGACATCGGTTCTCCGGCAACGATGGCGATGGCCGGCCCGCGCTTTTTTGGATTTGTCATCGGCGGTGCGCTTCCCGCTTCAGTTGCGGCGAGCTGGCTCGCCACGGCGTGGGACCAGAACACTGGCTACTTCAATTCCACACCTGGCACGGCGACGTTCGAACACGTGGCGTTGGGCTGGCTCGTGGATGTTCTTGGGTTACCACGCGGCGTTGCTGGTGCGTTCGTCACGGGAACGACCGTCGCGCATATCACCGCGCTCGCGGCCGCGCGTCACGCTGTGCTCGAGAAGGTGGGGTGGAATGTCGAAGCAGATGGGCTTTTCGGTGCGCCGCCAATCACCGTGATCACTGGCGCCGAGGCGCATCCGACTCTCTATAAGGCCCTTGGTGTCGTTGGGCTTGGTCGAAATCGTGTCGTGAAAGTGCCCGTCGATTCACAGGGGCGCATGCGCGCAGAGATGATTCCGCGCATCGACGGCCCGACGATCGTGTGCGTGCAAGCGGGCAACGTGAACACCGGCGCGTTCGACCCAACGGGCGACATCTGCGATCTTGCGCACGAGGCGGGCGCCTTCGTGCACGTGGACGGAGCGTTCGGTCTCTGGGCCCGTGCGTCGGCTGAGCAGGCGCATTTGGGCGTCGGCATCGAGCGCGGCGACTCGTGGGCGACTGATGCGCACAAGTGGCTCAA
>JBDTXZ010000477.1:0-3886 GCA_040005935.1 bacterium
TGCCGTGAAATTTGCAACAACGCGATGCGAAATGTGCCAGTAGCGCACCAAACAGTGCCATCCCGCGTGAGCGCAGCGAGCGTCGGGATCTGCCGCTCTTGCGTACGGGCCTGCCCCACACCCGCGATAGTTGATCCCGACATGAGCTTCGCTTCGTGCGGGATGACATCACACCTCATTCGTCATCAAAATATCAGGCGATCCTCCCGAGCTTTCTGAGCGCTGGCACCACCTTGGCCGTCAGCCCAACCACCACAAGTGCCGCCACGCCCCCCGCCACTACCGCGGGCACCGTACCAAACAACCGCGCCGCGACACCACTCTCGAACGCCCCAAGCTCGTTCGACGACCCAATGAATACCGAATTCACCGCCGATACGCGCCCCAGCATCTCCGCCGGCGTGAGCAGTTGCAGCAGCGTGGATCGAATGACCACGCTCACACTGTCCGCCATTCCACTTGCAGCGAGCAGCACCAGCGACAGCCAGAAGCTCGTCGAAAGCCCGAAACCGACGATCGTCACCGCGAAAATCGCAACGGCAATGAGCAGCGTACGTCCCGCGCGCGCGATTGGTGCCCGGTGCGCGAGAAATACTCCCATTGTCACCGCACCGAACGCGGGAGCAGCACGAAGAATGCCCAGCCCCTGCGGTCCGACTTTCAGTATCTCAGACGCAAATACCGGCAGGAGTGCCTCCGCTCCGCCAAGAAACACCGAGAAGAGATCCAGTGAGAGTGCGCCGAGGATGAGTGGCTGGCCCCAGACGAACTTCAAACCTTGGAGGAGATCCAGCACGATCGTCTCACGCCCGAGTGCGTGCGGAACGCGCTCGTACCGCATGATGAGCATGGCCACGAGTGCGAACACCATGATGGCGACGTCAACCGAGTACGTCGTGACCGCACCCGAAAAGCCGTACAGCAGTCCGCCCAACGCTGGTCCCAGAACGGCGGCCGTTTGCCACGTGCTGCTGCGCCACGCAATCGCGTTCTCGATTTCATGGCGAGGCACGAGCTCGGACGAAAGCGCCTGCCGAGCGGGCTGGAGGAGACTCCGGGCTATGCCACTCGCGAAAATCACGATGTAAATCGGCGTCACGCCGACGCGTGTCAGCAACCCGCTTGTCGCACTGAGCACCAGGAGCGCCACCGAACACAATGCGAGCACGGCGAGCGCCAACACTGACACTGTGCGTCGATTCCACCGGTCGGCCACGTAGCCCGCCGGCAGTGCCACTGCAATGAATGGCAGCGCCTCGGCGAGCCCGATCAGCCCTAATGAGAGCGGGTCGTGCGTGATCGAATAGACCTGCCATCCCACGACGACGGCCTGGAGCTGCGAGCCGAGCGTCATGCTGAACAGGCTTACGATGTACCAGCGAAAGTCGCGGTGCCTGAACGCGACATATGGGTCGTGCCGCGCCGGCAACGAAGCCGGCGGTTCGCTATCGATCACTTCCGAGAGGCAAGGGTCGCGCGAATCTGTTCCGCATGCGCGAGGTGCGCGCTGACGGCCGGCTTGAGGCTCATCACGAATTCCCGCAGATCCGCGTTCCGCGCACTGGGGACCAGCACGCCATCGATGGCTGCGAGGAGTTCCTGATGGTAGGTGATCTCATTCGCGATGTAGGTCGAGTCGAAGCGTGCGCCATCGAGCTCGCGAAGTATGTCTCGCCGGGCCGCACTATGATCACGGAAGTCGAGGCTGATCGCATCGTCCTCGGCGGTAATCCTGTTTCGCTCCGCAATGTCGTTGACGCGAGTGTTGAGCAGCGTGTGGTCCGTCGTCATGCGCAGCGCAAAGCCTTTGACCTCCGCGCTGCGTGCCCGCGAAGGGACAAGCCGGGCGTAGCTGAGGTCCGTGGCGTTCGCTGCGAGCACGATGGCAACGATGTTCCCTTCGGTCACGCGGGGTGCGGCCGAGGAAACCGGTGCGCCGTCGACGGCACTGTGCGAGCGGTGGCACGCAACCACCGCCAGAAGGGACAGGCTGAGAAAATGCGAAGAGAGGCGCATCGGACTCCGGACTCGGGGATGGCGCAGGGCTGCGCTGACGTTATCGGAGCGCGTAGCGTGAGTCCAGACTCGTCACCAATGTCCCCGGCAGTTTGCCGAGGATCAACCCGCAGGCATACATTGTTGCCCGTATGAATCCGCCTTCATCCCAGCCGCCGTACCCCAACTCGAGCACCGCAGCCCCAGCGGGCGCGGGTGCGGCAGTGACCACGCCGGACGACGCAGAGCTCTTGCGCCGGATGGCACAGGGAAACGAGGAGGCGCTCGGTCTCTTCTACAACCGTTGGCAGCCGCTCGTGCACGGCGTGGTGCTGCGCATCCTGCGGCAGCGCAACGACGTGGAGGGTGTGGTCGAGGACGCCTTTTGGCAGGCGTGGAAGCAGGCAGACCGGTTCGAGGTGGGCAGGGGCTCGGTGCAAACCTGGCTCCTGACAATTGCCCGCAGCCGAGCGCTCGACAAGGTGCGGGCGCTCAAGCGTCTCCGTGAGGAGCCGATGGAAGGCGAAAGTGGTGAAGTCGTCGTGCAGCTGGCGACGACGGCGGACCCGTCGATGTACGCGGAGGCAGGTGAACGCCGAGCGGTGGTGATTGCCGCACTGTCCGAACTTCCCGCCGAACAGCGGGAGGCGTTGGAGCTGGGGTATTTCGCGGGGTTGAGCCAGACGGAAATCGCCGAACGTACGGGTCAGCCGCTCGGCACGATCAAGACGCGGATGCGGTTGGCCATGCAGAAATTGAGAGGACGTCTCCAGGTACTGCGCGAGGAAGCGGGATGACCACCACCGGCATGACACACGACGAAGCACGCGAAGCGCTGGAAGCGCTTGCCCTGGATGCGCTGAGCATCCCGGAGCGGGCGGATGTCCTGGCGCATGTGGAAGGCTGCGCGGCATGTCGCGAGGAGCTCGCGCTGCTCGAGGCAACCGCGGCCGAACTCGCGTACGCAGTCCGGCCGGTTCCCATGCCGTATGCACAACGCGATCGTGTGCGTGGACGTCTCATGAATCGCGCGGCTGCGGAGCGTGCGGAGCGTGCGGAGGGAGGACTCGCGGCGTCCGCGGAGTTCATCCCTGCGGTCGACGTGCATGGTGAGAAGCCGTTCCATATTCTCATTCCACAGACGCCGAATGATGGTACGCGCCATCCGACGCACTGGACCAGGACGCGTGCGACTTGGCTCGCAGCAGCAGCGAGTTTCGTTGCCGCAGTGAGTCTCGTGTCGTGGTATCAGGCGCGGAATGAGCGCGACTCCATCAGGTCCGCATATCAGCTGGTGGCGGGTGCGCGCTCCACGGGCCGCTCCATGCTCGATTCGCTTCGGAACGAACTGGATGATCGTGACAAGCTCATTGCAAACCTCACGGGGTCGCAGGTTGCTGTGGTGACGCTTGCGTCCACGAACCCCGCGGCGCCGTCGGCCCGGATGTTCTGGAATCAGTCCGTGGATGCGTGGACGTTTACCGCCCATCACTTGCCGCAGCCGCGCATCGGGCGCACCTATCAGCTCTGGCTCGTGACCGCAAAGCTCAAGATCAGCGCGGGAACCTTCAAGCCAGACTCGAACGGAAATGCGGTCGTGCGCGCGACGTACGCGCTGCCGAAAGATGCGCTTGCCGCCGTTGCGGTTACCGACGAGCCGGAGGCTGGGAGTCCTCAACCGACGACCGTTCCGGTGATTGTCGGTACGAAGTCAACGCGATGACTTCTTCGCACTGGTCTTCTTACGGCTGATCGACTTTTTCGCTGACGACTTCGTCGCTGACTTCTTACCGCCAGTCTTTTTGCGCGGGACTTTCGCGCCGTTCGCGCGCGCTTCCGACAGGCCGATCGCGATCGCCTGTTCGCGGCTCTTCACCTTGGGATGACGTCC
>JBDTXZ010000478.1:0-3876 GCA_040005935.1 bacterium
CGCATCGCCGCTGAGCGCTCTCGTCTCGAGGCCGCGGAGAACGACCGCCGCGGCAGCGCATCCGACCTCGCGAAAAAGCTCGAAGAGGTTCAGCTCACCTTTTCGGCGAGAGTCGGCGAGGAAGGCAAGCTGTTCGGTTCGGTCACGTCCGCTGACATCGCGGAGCAGCTCGCAGCGCAAGGCTTCAACATCGAGAAGCGGCTCATCGACCTGCACGATCCGATCAAGGCGCTCGGTGTATACCGTGTGCCGGTCAAGCTTCACGCAGATGTGAAGCCCGAAATTCGCGTCTGGGTCATCAAGCAGTAAGAGTGAACGGTGAACGGTGAACGGTGAACGGTGAACGGTGAACCGTAAACGACCAACGCCGTTACCGTTCACCGTTCACTGTTCACCGTTCACCGTTGTTCACACAGCCACACGCATCTTCAGTCATGCCATCTATCCAGTCCGTCGCACCCAAGCAAGACATCGCTGAGCTCGCGCAAAAGGCCGCAGCCATTTTGCTCGATCGCAAGGCCAATGATGTCGTGCTCCTCAGTCTCAAGGGAGTGTCGGACATGACGGATTACTTCCTCATCGCCAGCGGTACGTCTGACACACATGTTCGCGCGCTTGGCAATGCCGTGCTTGAAGACATGAAGAAAGATGTCGGGCAGGTGGCGAACCACTCTGAGGGCCTGCAACAGGGCCGGTGGGTGCTGCTCGACTATGTGGACTTCGTGGTGCACGTGTTTCACCCGACGCTCCGCAACTTCTATCAGATCGAGCGCCTGTGGGCTGATGCGCAAGTGGTTCCGATTCTCGCGGACGCCTCGCGCTGACGGAGCCGGTATCCGCTCACACCACCCCTGGGCGGGGGGAGCTTTGGTGCCCGTGCGAAGGATCCTGCCTGCCTTAGCGCTCGCGCTATTGGCCTGCAGCCGTGGCGAACGGCAGGATACGCCGTCCACGCAGAGTGCGCCTTCGGCGACCATGCCGCGCGGTCCAGACCATCTCGTGTTGCGGGTGCCGCGGGCCGGCGGTGAAGCGCGAGTGTACGCGTACCCACGACTCGACACCGTTCTTTGGAGCGCGGCAGCTGCGCCCGCCCCTGTTCGTGTGCTGGCCTTCGACGACGAGGCAGGCAGCATTGCATACGTCGACACCAAGGGTGCACCCGCACGCATCGACTTCCGTCAGGGCACGGCGAACACAGTCACCAAGGCAAAGTTGACCGTCCTTGCCTCGTGGGATGGAGCCAACATCTATGGCGTCGTCGCGGATGGATCCGTCGAGCGCTACGGACCGAACGGGCTCTGGAAGTGGAAGCCAAGGCTGCCCGCCCGAGTGGTGTTTCCACAGCCCGATGCCACGCTTCTTGTACTGGCACAACGCGCCGAGGGCAGTGTCGTTTGGCGCCTCCGCCCTCCCGCCACGAAAATCGTGGATTCCGTGATGCTGGGCAATGTGAACCGAACGCTGCGCACTCAGGTTGGCGACCGCCTCTACCTGGGGAGCGGACGCGAGCTCACGGGCGTGCGCACGCGAACAATGCAACGCGCAGCGAGCATCGAGTTTCAGGACGACATCGAGCTACTCGAGGCCACGCCGAGTGGCGATCGCGTGTTCGTGGTGACGAAATCCAGCACGAAGGTGGAGATCGTCGATCGCTATCGCGAAACGATCAGCTCGCGCATTGACATTGGCCGCCACGCTGTCGACCTGCGCGTCGACGCATTGGGACGATATCTCCTGGCACGACCGGAAGGTACCGATAGCGCACTCGTGATCGCACTCGGCACCAATCGCATCATCGGTGCGGTGGCGACCGCGTGGCGCGAGGACCTTCCGTTCGTCGCGCCTGACGGCGGCATCGCCGTCGCACAGGGAGCGGACGTCGTCGTCATCGATGGCGAAACCCTCAAGCCGAAAGTTCGGGTGCGTGGCGGAGCGGCAGACTTCTGGTATGCGTTCCGCTGGACTGGCTTCCGCCCGCGCGACGCCCGTCTGGACAAGCCCGTTGAGTTTGGCGGTCCACCACTGGACAACAGCGCAAAGCCTGCTGACTCGACCGCGCCTCGGAACGACAGTACGCCAGCGCCAGTTCTCACGCCTCCTCCTCCCAAGGACTCTGCCGTCCGTCGCAGCAACGGTTTCACGGTGTCGTTTGCCGCATTGCTGGTCGCGGACAAGGCGCGTGATCTGGCGGCGCAGATCAAGGTCGGCAATGAGAACGCGCGCGTCGTCACGTCTGTGCGCGACGGCTCGACCATCTATCGAGTCGTGCTGGGGCCGTATCCCACGAAGGAAGAAGCGGAACGTATTGGGCGAGAGTCGCGGCAATCGTACTGGGTCTACGAGGGAGGTCCGTGACCGCACTGCCCAGCTGGACGGAGAGAGGACGCGAGCTCGGCGCTTCGCTGGACGCGTGTCACGCGATTGTTGTTGCCGGAAGCGATCCAACGGCGACTGCCGAAGTGGCGCTTGGCATTGCGCGCCAGCAGTCAGCGCTTCGTCGCGTGGCCGTGGCCGACTTGCTCGGCGAGACGCCGACGCTTCAATCGCTGGTCACGAGCGACGACCCGCATGGAATCGTCGACAGCTTTCTCTTTGGCGTCTCGCTGAATCGCGTTGCGTATCCGGTTGCCGACTCGGGCGAGCTGTTCATCATGCCGAGTGGCAGCACGCCAATCGACTACGAGGACATCTTCGCCAATCCGCGCTGGCGCCGGCTCGCGGCAGGATTTCGCGAAGTGGGTGCGCTGCTCGTTCTCGTCGCGCCAGTCGAGGCGCAGAATCTGGCGGACCTCGTCTTCTCAACCGACGGCGCGGTCATCGTGGGCAATACGGTGCCCGGCGACATTCCGGTTGCGCAAACGCTCGCCTGGCTTCGTCCAAAGGGCAGCGCTCATACCGCGATCGCTGGGGCCGCACCGCTCGCAGTGGTGGAAGCCGCGAAGGAAAAGCCGCGTCGTCAACGGCGGTTTTTCGCCAGCACGGCCGGGATACTGCTGACGCTCGGCTTCATCGGCATCGCTGGATGGTTCGCCTATCGTCCGTACGCATCAGCGCGGCCAGTGCGCCGTAGTGCTGCTCCTGATGCTTCACCGTTGGCAGGTCGACTGGCGACGGATAGCGCGGCACTCATCGCCCACGCTGACAGCGTTCGGCGTGACAGCGTCACCCGCGCCGAGTCACTCGCCGCGGTGGTGGACTCCACACCGTTGCTCCTTCTGGCCAATCCGGCCGACTCCGCGAAAGCGGCCGCATGGGCTGTGCGACTCGAGCAGACGAACACGCTGTCGGGCGCTATGTTGGAGCTTCGTATCCGTTTCGAGTCGGTGCCCGTCGGGACCTACTCGCACGACATACGGGAGCAGTCGTACCTGCTGGTCGCTGGCGCGTATCAAGCGCGCGCTTCCGCGGAATCACTGCTCGTGCAACTTCGCAATCACAAGATTCTCGCTCCTGGACTGGGGAACGTGACATCTTTGCCGTACGCCTTCCTGGTGCAGGCAGACGTTCCGCAAGCGGACCTCTCCTCGCGCCTCAAACGGTTTGCGGGGAAAGGACTTCCGGTCTACGCGCTGCGTCAGCCAAATGGAGCAGCAAACCTCTACTTCGGCGCCTATGAGAGCAGCCAGCAAGCGGCTCTCGCGGTGCCAACAGTGCAAGGCGCCGGACTGACGCCCACGCTTGTCTATCGAATCGGGAGAGTGTTCTAGTGCGGTTGACCAAGCTGGAGCTGCACGGTTTCAAGTCGTTCGCTGATGCCACGCAGCTCGTGTTCGAGCCAGGCGTGACGGCGATCGTCGGCCCCAACGGCTGCGGAAAGTCCAACGTCTCCGACGCCGTGCGGTGGGTGCTCGGCGAGCAGCGCGCGCGTCTCATGCG
>JBDTXZ010000479.1:0-3876 GCA_040005935.1 bacterium
GTCGTAATCAACTGGAAAGTACGGACGCAAATCGTTTGCGATCCTGTGCGCCATATCGGGCATGCCGTCCTTCTTCGTCAGCGCGAACACCGCTGCCTTGATTGGCGCGAGCGACGGATGGAGACGCAACACCGTGCGTCCCTCCTCCTCGCCCTCAACCTTCTCTTCGCGGTACCCATTCACCAGCGCGGCAAGCGTCGAACGATCGGCACCCACCGATGTCTCGATCACGTACGGCAAGTACCGCTTGTTGTTCGGCTGGTCGTAGTACTCGAGCTTCTTGCCCGAGAATTCCTGGTGACGACCCAAATCGAAGTCACCGCGATTGTGGATGCCTTCGATTTCCTGGAAGCCCAACGTACCGCCAAAGTCGAACTCGATGTCGAACGCTGCGCGCGCATAGTGCGCCAACTCGGTGCCCTCATGCTCGTGGTAGTTCAACCGCTCAGGCGCGACGCCGAACGATTGGTGCCACGCCATGCGCTCCGCCTTCCAGTATTCGAACCACTTCATGTCCTCGCCCGGCTCGACGAAGAACTGCATCTCCATCTGCTCGAACTCGCGCGTGCGAAAAATGAAATTTCCCGGCGTAATCTCATTCCGGAACGCCTTGCCGATTTGCGCGATGCCAAACGGCACCTTCTGTCGCGTGCTTTGCTGGACGTTGAGGAAATTCACGAAAATACCCTGCGCCGTTTCGGGGCGCAGATACACTGTGGACGCGCTTTCCTCGACGGGCCCCATGAACGTCTTGAACATGAGGTTGAACATGCGCGGCTCGGTGAGTTGGCACTGCTCCGCCTCACCCGGACGCTTGCTCGGCTTCTGCAGACAACGCGCATCGTCGAGTTTATCAGCGCGAAAGCGGCCCTTGCACACCTTGCAATCGACGAGTGGGTCCGTAAAGCCGGCCACGTGCCCGCTCGCTTCCCACGTCCGTGGGTGCATGAGGATGGCCGCGTCCAACCCTTCGACATCATCACGCATTCGGACCATGGCCTTCCACCATTGGTCCTTCAGGTTCTTCTTGAGCTCCACGCCGAGCGGACCATAATCCCACACGGAACCCGTGCCTCCGTAAATCTCGGAGCTCTGGAAGATGAAGCCACGTCGCTTGCAGAGCGACACGAGCTTGTCCATGACATCCGGTTGCGTGCTAGCGGGCATTGGATTTTGACGTGGGTATCAGGTTGTCGTCCCGCGCGGAACGAAGGACCCGCACCTGCTGCGCTCGCAAGTACAGGTCCTTCGCTTCGCGCAGGACGACAGACGTCCCTAAAACTTACTCACGTATCGAGTTCCGCGCTTAGGCGCGGCGCAGCGGGGGTCGGCTTGCCAAGCAGGCGAGCCACGATTTTGTCCCCGTGGAAGCGTCCGTTTTCGATGAAGATCTTGTTCGCATCGAAGCCCGCGACCACCACGCCTGCGATGAACAATCCTTCAATGGCAGTCTCGAGAGTATCCTCGTCGTGCTGCGGAATGCCCGTCACGCTATCGATGGGAACGCCTGCATCGCGCAACAGGTCCGTGTTCGGTGCAAACCCCGTCATCACGTAGACGAAACGCGCCGGGAGATTCTCGTCGCCCGCCGCGGTGCGCACGACGACGCCGCCCGGCGAGATACTCGCAACCCGACTATTCCACCGCGTTCCGATCGCGCCTTCCTTCGCGCGATTCTGAAAATCCGGCAGCACCCACGGCTTGATCCGCTTGTCGAAATCCGGGCCAAAATGCACGAGCGTCACCCGCGCGCCGGAGCGCCAAAGATCCAGCGCTGCTTCGGCGGCTGAGTTTCCGCCACCCACAACGACAACGTCCTGGTCGAACGCATCATGCCCTTCACGATAGACGTGTCGGACATGCGGAAGGTCCTCGCCCGACACCTTCAGGTAGTTGGGCGACCCGAAATATCCGGTCGCAATCACCACGGATTTTGCATGCGTCACCTGCTCGCCGCCCGCGCCTGTCACGGACCGCACCGCCCACGAACCCTCCAAACGGTCGAGCTGTACGACGCGCTCGTACTGTCGAATCGCGAGCCCGAAATGCCGGACGATCGCGCGGTAGTACGCCAGGCCGTCGCGTCGTGAGGGCTTGTCGGTCGCGACAACGAACGGAACGCCACCCAGCGACAACTTCTCCGCCGTGGAAAAGAAGTTCACGTAGTAGGGGTACTGCGTAATGGTGCTGACGACGGACCCGGCGTCGAGCACCAGCGCGCTGAGTCCCGCGCGTTGCGCCGAGATTGCGGCAGCAATTCCGCACGGTCCCGCGCCAACGATGAGCAGATCTAGCGGTTTGTCACCCTGAGCGAGCGAAGCGAGTTGCACCCTTATAACCCGATGATCTGATCGCGCCGCGTGCCGACGCTGACGTACGTGATCGGCGCCTCGCACAGCGCCTCGATTCGATCCAGATACGCACGCGCTTCACGCGGCAGATCGGCGAGTGAACGCGCAGCGGCCGTCGAGCACTTCCAACCCGCGAACGTCTCGTAACGCGGAATCACCTTTTCGAGCGCAAGGAGGTCGCTCGGAAACTCCTCGTGCATGTCGCCGTCCACTTCGTAGCCTGTGCAGATCCGGAGCTCAGGCAACGTGTCGAGCACATCGAGCTTGGTGACAGCAAGGTCACTGAGACCATTCACACGTGTCGCGTATTTCACGACAAGCGCATCGAACCAGCCGCAACGACGTGCGCGTCCAGTCGTTGCACCAAACTCATTCCCGAGCGTCCGCACCTCACTCTGGAGCGGCTCGGAGAACTCTGTCGGCAATGGTCCGTTGCCCACGCGTGTCGTGTACGCCTTCACCACGCCGAGCACTCGGTCGATCGCTGTTGGCCCAATGCCAACGCCGACCGCTGCACCGCCCGCCGTCGTGTTGCTCGACGTGACGAATGGGTACGTACCGTGATCGATGTCCAGCAGTGAACCCTGCGCGCCTTCGAGCAACACCGCTGCCTTGGCTTTTACCGCACGGTGCACCGTGAGCCCAACATCCTCGGCGAGCGGCAGCAAACGCTTCGCCAATCGCTCGAGCTGCGCAACCACCGCATGGACGTCGATCACCTTGTCCGATCCGTACGCAGCGAGGCGTCGTTGCGCGTTCTCCGCGCCCTTCGCCACGACCTCACGCAAACGCTCTGGATGGCGCAGGTCGAGGACGCGCACGCCGCGCCGCGCAATCTTGTCCTCATACGCCGGCCCGATGCCTCGGCCAGTGGTGCCGATTGCCTTGCTCGATGCACTCTCGCCGTCAACGAGCTTGTGATACGGCAACACCATGTGCGCCCGCTCGCTGACGTACAGTCGCCCTTCGACGTCGACGCCCGCTTTCACGAGCCCATCGATTTCGTCGAAGAGTGTGTCCGGATCGAGCACGACGCCGTTGCCGATCGCGCAACGCACGCCCGGGTGCAAAATCCCACTCGGAATCTGGTGGAGGACGAAGGTTCGGTCGCCGAGGTCGACGGTGTGGCCCGCATTGGCACCGCCCTGGTATCGAACAACCCAATCGGCGCGTTCCGCCAGCACGTCAACAAGCTTTCCCTTCCCTTCGTCACCCCACTGCGCTCCAACCACAACGACGACGTGCGATTCCGGTCCGAACATGGCGCTCCCGAACGGTTTGGCGATAGACAACAAAAAACGCCCCGCTGGTGCGCGGGGCGTTGTTCGAATCTATTCGGCGCGGGGGCGAAGTCAAATTGCCGGGCGCCGCGCGCGCCACGCGAGAATCAGCGGATGTCGCAGGCCTCGCCGGCGTGGAGCAACCGTCGTGCTGCGAGGCGGGTCGAACAGCGCGTGATCTCACTCCGGCTGGAACGACGCCACACGTCCACACGCGACGGCATCGGACCCGTATCGGTTGTCGC
>JBDTXZ010000480.1:0-3868 GCA_040005935.1 bacterium
TCTTCGACTGGGGTAAGAGAGCTTATCAACGGCTTTGATGGGATTGGCGTCGGCGCCACAGGTAACAAGAGGTCGGGCCCCTTACGTAGGTCGTCGCCTAACAACTTCGCACGACGAGCAGGGAAGCGTCAGCGCATCCTTCGAGTCGCGAGCCTGCCCTGAGCGTCGCGGGGGGCTTAGTTCAGAAAGACAGGGATTCAACTAGCAGGACATTAACCAATTCGTGCCGCAGGCGTCTTCCATGGCGGACACTCCAGCGGATGCGCCACTCAATGACGATCTCCACGCCAGCTCGTACCACGCTCGCTCTCATGCTGCTCACCGCAGCGTGCTCTACCAGTGCGCCGCGTTCGGCGTCGTCAGCGGCGATCCGGACGCCGGTACCGGCGCCGACGCCACTCATCGTGGTGCCGCCCTCCGAACCTCGCGAGCAGACTGCGGATCAGCAGGTGCAGCAGGTGCTGAACCGTCTTGGCTTCGGGCCGCGCCCCGGCGACGTCGCTAAAGTGCGCGCGACTGGAGTTGACCAGTGGATCGCATTGCAGCTTGCTCCCGATCGTATCGACGATGGCGCCGCGGATCGCATCGTCACGTCATATGAAATGCTCGGCAAACCGACGAGTGAGCTCGTCGCCATGTACGATGAAGGTCAGCGCGCCATGCGCCAGCAGAAAAAGCAGGAAGCACAGCAAGGCGACACCAGCAGCAAGAAGGACATTCGCGCGGAAGTGCTACGCAATAATCCGCAACTTCGCGATCAGCTCCGACAGAATCAGCGCATCCTCGGTGACGTACAGTCCGCGAAACTCGCGCGCGCCGTTGTGAGCGACCGGCAGTTGCAGGAAGTGATGACGGATTTCTGGGAGAATCACTTTACGATTTTCGCCGGCAAGGGTCTCGATCGCATCTTCATTCCCGCGTTCGACCGTGACGTCATCCGCCCACACGCACTCGGCAAATTTCGCGAGCTGCTCGGTGCCGTAGCAAAGAGCCCGGCGATGTTGTTCTACCTCGATCAATGGCAGAGTGCCGCCGACTCGACGCACCCAACACTCGTCGCGGCGCGGCAGCAACGGTCAGGACAGCGTGCACGCCCAGGGGCGGCGGGTCGCGGCGCAGGCCTCTCCACGGAGCAGATCGATCGTCTCGCGCAAAACGGCAATCTTACGCCGGAACAGCGGAAGCGTCTCGAGTCGATGACGCCCGAGCAGCGCATGCAGATCATCCAGCAGCGTGCGCAGCAGGCGCAGAAAGGCAAGCGCGGTCTCAACGAGAACTACGCTCGCGAGCTGATGGAACTGCACACCCTCGGCGTCGACGGTGGCTATACGCAGCAGGACATCATTGAAGTAGCACGTGCACTCACCGGCTGGACGATGAACCCGCGTCTGACCGCGGAGTTCGTGTTCCGTCCGGAGATTCACGATGCGGGGCAGAAGGTCGTGCTCGGACACGTGCTCCCAGCAGGGCGTGGGATCGCAGATGGCGAGGCGGTGCTCGACATCGTGGCTCGGCATCCGGCAACTGCGCACTACATCGCACTCAAGCTGGCCACTCGGCTCGTGAGTGATGCGCCACCGAAGGCTCTTGTCGATCGCGCTGCGCAGACGTTCGCGAAGACGGATGGCGACATTCGCGAAGTCGTGCGGACGATCGTGACGAGCCCCGAGTTCTTCAGCCGTTCGGCATATCGCAGCAAGGTGAAGAGTCCATTCGAGCTCGTCGCATCGGCACTCCGCGCGATTGGCGCACAGCCGGATACGACGATGCGGTCAGCGCAAATCGTTGGCTTCCTCGGTGCGCCGATATTCGGACACCAGGCGCCAAATGGCTGGCCGGAGACTGGCGAAGCATGGATGAACAGCGGCGCGATTCTCAATCGTATCAACTTTGGGCTCGGCCTCGCGGCCGGACGTTTTCCTGGCGCGACGCTCGCGCAGTGGAGTGAGTCGGAGCATCTCAAGGGCGCGACACGGGATGCGCAGGTTGATGCGGTGGTGCTGGCATTCTTTGGCGGCCAGGCGTCGCCTGATACGCGGCAGATTCTGTTGACGGGTGAGAATCCGCTTGCGGCCAAATTGGCTGCAACGGTGACGCCGGATAGTGCGTCGAGTGAAATGACGTCGATGACGATGGGTGCTCCGCTGCGTGATCGCGTTGGTCCGCCGGCAAAGAATGGCGCGGCTCGGCCGGGCGCAGCGCGGCAAATGGGGATGGGACAGCAAGTGCAGTTGACAGGGCTCGCGCAGGTGGTGGGGCTGGCGATTGGGGCACCGGAGTTTCAGCGTCGGTGAACCGCCTGACTGCGGGTGCAGATCCTTCGACTCGCTGCGCTCGCTCAGGATGACAACCCGTCGCTGCGCTCGCTCAGGATGACGAACGCACAACATCACATAGAGGCACATATATGGATCGCAGAGTTTTCATGAAGTCCGGCGCGCTCGCCATGGTCACGATGGGGCTGAGCCCGAGCTTTTTACGACGCACCGCGTACGGTGCCGATTTGATGAATGGCGCCGCTCTCAAGGGGGCGGCGCGAGGCAAGACACTGATCTGCCTATTTCAGCGTGGCGCAGCGGATGCGCTCAATGTCGTCGTGCCACACGGTGAAGCGGCGTACTACAAGTTGCGGCCGAGCATCGCGATTCCGAGACCGACGCTTGCAACTGGGCCAGCGGGTGCGATCGACCTTGATGGATTCTTTGGCCTGCACCCGTCTCTAGCACCGATGAAGCCGTTGTGGGATCAGGGCATCCTGGCGCCAATTCACGCCGTTGGAAGTCCGAGCGCGACGCGCTCGCACTTCGACGCGCAGGATTACATGGAAACCGGAACGCCTGACAACAAGGGCACGCGCGACGGATGGCTCAATCGTTATCTCGCCGTGAAGGGAACGTGCGAGGCTGGGTGTGCGCATGACGCAAAGCAGTCACCATTTCGCGCCGTGGCGATGACGCAGCAGACACCGCGCATGCTCGAAGGGCCTGCGCCGACGATCGCGATGAATTCGCTCGACGAGTTCAGTGTTCGCGCGACCGGTCCGGCCGCCGACAGGCTCGAAGCATTGTATCGCACCGGCACGGCGGACGTCGTGCACGCGGCGGGCGGCGAGATGTTCGAGGCGGTGAAGATTCTCAAGTCGGCGAATCCGCAGAAGTATCTGCCGCAGAACAACGCGAGCTATCCGAACTCGCAGTTCGGCACGCGTCTGAAGCAGATCGCGCAGCTCATCAAGTCCGACGTGGGCCTCGAGGTCGCGTTCGCCGACGTGGGCGGTTGGGACACGCACGTGAATCAGGGCGCATCGACTGGGCAGCTTGCCGCGCGTCTCGATGACTTCGCGAAGTCCATCGCGGCGCTCGTCGCCGACCTGGGCGACCGCATGGGCGACGTGACGATCATGACGATGTCGGAATTCGGGCGCACAGTGCGGCAGAACGGCAATGGCGGAACGGATCACGGTCACGCCAGCGCGCTGTTCGTCATTGGCGGAGACGTCAAGGGCAAGCAGGTGTACGGCAAGTGGCCGGGTCTGGAGCCTGAGCAGTTGTACGAGGGACGCGACCTCGCGTTGACGACGGACTTTCGATCGGTGTTCTCCGAGGTGGCAAGCAAACATCTCGGGGCCACGAAGATGGAGGCGATCTTCCCGGGGTTTGAGGGGAAGGATCGGCTTGGGATTCTCTAAGATTCGTCGTGGGTTAGAGTTTCGGTGAATTGAAACCGCAGAGGGACGCAGAGGAGCAGAGGGCGCAGAGGAACTGCACGTTTATTGTCGTGCAGTTCCTTTGCGCCCTCTGCTCCTCTGCGTCCCTCTGCGGTTCAATTCTAGAATCTGAATATTTTCTTCAGCAGTCTCCCCAACCCG
>JBDTXZ010000481.1:0-3863 GCA_040005935.1 bacterium
CCCTCGAACGATCGGAGGCGCGCTACACCAGACTCGTGGAGTCGGCGACGGACGCAATCTTCACCGTCGATGAGGCAGGGCGCTTCACCGCGGTGAATCGCTCGCTCGAGCAAGCGGTCGGCCGCGAGCGCGATTCACTCATCGGCGCACCCTTCGCTGAAATCATCGATCAGGCGGACCTCGCGGCTGCGGACCATCTGCTGCGCGAAACGCTTGCCGGTGAGCGATCTCGTGGTGCCGTGCGGTATCGCGGCGTTGATGGTTCTGTGCGACAGGGTTCGGTGATTACCTCCCCAATCCTCGAGGGAGTGCGGATCGTCGGTGCGCTCGGCATCCTGCGCGACGTCACCGATGAACGGCGTCTTGCCGAGCAACTCCTGCAACAGGAAAAACTGGTGGCGGTTGGGCAGCTCGTCAGCGGCGTAGCGCATGAATTGAACAATCCGCTCGCTGGAGTGATGGCGTTCGCCCAACTGCTCTTAGCGTCGCCGGTGCCGCTCGACGATGAGCCGCGGCAAGCGGTGGAAACAATTCACCGCGAGGCCAGGCGCGCCGCCAAGATCGTGTCGAGCCTGCTCACGTTCGCTCGGCAGCAGCCGGCCGAGCGTGTTGCGGCTCGACTCAACGACATTATCACCGACACGCTGGAACTCCGCCGGTATGCCATCCGCACCGCCGGTATCGACGTGACGCTCGATCTGGATCCGGAGCTTCCGTCGACCTGGGCCGATCCGTTCCAGCTTCAGCAGGTCGTGCTCAACCTGCTCGTGAACGCAGAGCAGGCGCTCGCCGACATGGACACCGATCGCACGATAGGAATTCGCACGGCGCGCGAAGGCGGCGGATCGCAAATCGTTCTCGTCATCTCCGACAATGGTCCCGGCATCGCGCGCGATCAGGTGGACCGCATCTTCAATCCCTTTTACACGACGAAGCCAGTCGGTCAAGGCACCGGACTGGGTCTGTCGATTTCGGACGGAATCATCCACGAACACGGCGGGCGAATTCGCGTGGATACCTCGCCTGGGGCCGGAGCGACATTCACTGTCGAGATTCCGTACGTCGTTCCTCCCGACGCCGTCGGCGCGCACGACGGCCCTCCCGCCGAGGAGACCGATTCAGGACGACGCATGCTGGTGGTGGACGACGAGCCCGCCATGCGCGCTGCGGTTGCCAGGTTCCTCGGGTCACTTGGTCACAGGGTCGACGTGGCAGCCAGCGGCGCCGAGGCACGCGCGCTTCTGGCGACAAGCGAGTATGATGTGGTGCTCCTCGATCTAAGAATGCCCGACCTGGGCGGGGAAACGCTGTACCGCGAGCTCTCTCAGCTTGACCCTAAACACGCCCGCAGGGTGGTGTTCGTTACAGGTGATCTGCAGAGTGCTGCTGCAAAGCGCTTCCTCCTCGAGGCGGGACGTCCGGTTATTGGGAAGCCCTTTCAGTTGGACGACCTCGCAGCCATACTCGCAAGTGTGACAAACTGATGGCGAAAATCCTCATCGTTGACGACGAACCGGAAATCCGTTCCGCACTCGGGCGCTTCTTTGCGCGCTCCGGGCATGACGTGTTGCGTGCCGCAACCGGTGAGGAGGCGGTGTTGCTCGTGCAGACGGAGCGTCCCTCTGTCGTCCTGCTCGATCTCTTTCTCCCGGATATCTCCGGGTTCGAGGTGCTGGAACGTACGCGCGAGGAGCGTCCAGTGATCATCATGATCACGGGGCACGGCGACATTCCCGCAGCCGTGCACGCCATGCAGGCGGGTGCGGAAGGATTCCTCACGAAGCCCGTGGAGCTCATGCACCTCGGCGCCGTTGTCGATCGCGCGCTCGAAAAAGCGCAACTGCGTGAACTGGGACGCGGTGCGCTGGCGCGCAGTGCTCGCACGTCTGCGGACATGTTGCTCGGGTCGTCGGCGCCCATGCGGGACCTCGCGCAACAGATCGAGCTGCTCGCGCGCAGTGAGCGCACGGTGGCGTTGCTGGTCGGTGAGCATGGCGTAGGCAAGGCACGCGTTGCGCGCGCGATTCACTCACTGAGCCCGCGCGCGGGACGCCCATTCCATGAATTGGAATGTGGTCTTCGCCCGATCGAGTTGCTCGACCAGGAACTGTTCGGTGTTGAAACGGGGCAGGGCGGACCACTGCCTGGCTTGTTCGAAGCCGCTGAGGGAGGAACACTGTTCCTCGACGAGATTTCCGAACTGCCACCTGTACTGCAGCCCACGCTGCTGCGCGCACTCGAGCTGCGACGCGTGCGTCGCACAGCGGGCACTCGCGAAGTGCCGATCGATGTACGTCTCATCGCCGCCACGGTGCGCGATCTGGCTACAGAAGTGACGGAGCAACGTTTTCGCGAAGACCTGTATTACCGGCTTGGTGTCATGCCGTTGCATCTCCCGCCGCTTCGCGCGCGAGCGCCGGACGATCTGCGCGAAACCGTCGTGGCACTCGTCGCCGAGTTGCGGCGTGGCCTTACCGACTCACCCAACGAGGTCAGCGAACAGGCGTTCGCGGCGATCGGCCGGTATCCGTGGCCCGGCAACATTCGCGAATTGCGCAACGTGCTCGAACGGGCGCTGATCCTTGCGCATGGCCGAGGCGTGATCACTGTCTCCGACCTTCCTTCGGAAGTGCGTGGCAGCGATGCCCCGCCGCCACACGTATCACGCTCGCTTGCAGACGTGGAACGAACTCATATTTCGCTCACGCTTCGCGCGCATGCCGGCAACCGCACGCGCGCAGCGCGAGAGCTTGGCATCTCGCGCGCGACGCTCATCAAGAAAATCCGTGAGTTCGGCCTCGGCGACCGGCCGAGTGGCGCGACTTACGCGCGAGAGGAGGACGCATGACGGACTTGCACGAACGTGACGCAATGATCTGCCGCGCGTGCGGCAATGAAGAGCGTGCGTCCGAGGGATATCCGTGCGCAAAGTGCGACACGTTCATCTGCGTGATCTGCACCCTGCGCGGCGTGGTCAAGTGCCGCGCCTGCACAGAGGCCGAAGTGCCAATGCCGAAATGGCTCGTCTAGTCGCGCCGGCCAACATGCGCGCTCACGCACCGGGAGATATCGTCCAGGAATGACGGACGCGTCACTCCGCGTTGCCGTGACGTCGCCGGTCGCAACGCTGTTCGCTGAGCCACGTGTCGCCAGTGCCCCAATCTCCCAGCTCCTTGCCGGCCGCGTCGCGGACGTGCTCGAAGCGCGCGACGATTGGTCCCGTGTGCGTGGACCCGACGAGTACGAAGGGTGGATCCATCGCGGTTACATCACGCCAGTGCCGAATGGTGAAATCGCCAATGGCGTGCACACCGGCCGCATCTCGCTTGGCTGCGTGACGACGACGCCGTCGGGCGCACGACGACTGATGCCACTCGGCGCGTTCCTGACGCCGACTGAATGCGTCCAGTCCGGCGACGTGATTGTTGCGTCGGAAAAGAGCGAGCGCTTTCCCACGGGCGCACACGCAATTGCGCGCAGCGCCAAGGTCTTCTTCGAGGGAACGAGCTACGTGTGGGGCGGTGTTACGCCGTGGGGCTGTGATTGTTCTGGCTTGGTGCAAAGCGTGTTCTGGCTGCACGGCATCCAGCTTCACCGTGACGCATGGCAGCAATCACTCCAAGGCGCGCTGGGCGACGCCGATCTGCTGAATGCGCGCGCTGGCGACTTGCTGTTTTTCTCGGATCGCGTCGATCAATACATCACGCATGTCGCCATCTCACTGGGCAACTGCGGGCTCGTGCATCTCGCACTCGGTCGCGGTGGCTATGCCGTGGAGCAAATGGACGACGCACGCGACCCGTACGTGCGCAAGCTGATCGAACGATTCGTCGTCGCTCGTCGCCTCCTCGCGCTTTAGCAGA
>JBDTXZ010000482.1:0-3860 GCA_040005935.1 bacterium
ACCGGCCCGTGCCGCGGTGACACTCGCGCGCGCGCCAAGCGGACGTGTGAGCGAACCCGTCGCCCGCGCGACACTCGGCGAAGTGCACCAGTCGCGCGGCCATGCCGATTCCGCACTCGCGCAGTACGACAGCGCGCTCGCCGCCATCACGCGCGCCGATCAAGTGGGTGAACGCGGACGGCTGTGTAATGATATCGGCATCGCGTATCACGACCTCGGTGCACTCGATCGCGCGCGGAGCTATCTCGACCAAGCGCTCGCGCTCCGCACAGCGATCGGCGACAGCGAGGGAATCGGCGTGACGCTCAACAACATCGGGCGGCTGCAGCAGACGATCGGTCGACCCGACGCATCATTGGCGTGGCTCGATCGCGCGGTCATCGTACGTCGAAGTCTCGGCGACAGCGCGGGCGTCGCGGTCGCGTTCGCGAACATCGGCTACGCATATGACCTGATGGCCCAACCCGCCCGCGCGCTGGACGCATATCGCTCGGCGCGAATCGCGTTGGTGCCAACCGAGCACCGCAGCTATCAGGGGCTGACGCTCTTGAACATGGCGCGTGCCCATTTGGCGCTCGGCCACCTCGTCGTGGCGCGTGATGACGTGACTGCGGGCCTCGCGCTCAAGCGCAGCGCCGGTGATGCCGCCGGTGTAAGCTGGGCGTATCACGATCTCGGCCGCGCCGAGGTGGCGCTGGGTCATCTCGACGCAGGGCTCGCGTGGCTCGACAGCGCGCGCGTCGCCATGCACGCGCTTGGCGACCAATCACGCGAAGGCAGCGCGCTGTACTACTCCGGGCTTGCGCACCATCACGCAGGCGGCGAGGCACACCTGCGCCAGGCGATTGCCAACTATGGCGCCGCGATGGCTGCGCGTCTCGCGGTGGGTCGCCGTGCAGGCAACGACGCTGACCGGATCATGTTTGCCGAACAGGACGTGAGCCTGACGTCGAAGTGGGTGTTGGCGTGGCTGGCGCTCAAGGGCTCCGCGCGTGCGGACTCCGCCGCCGCGCAATCACTTCAGGCAGCCGAGTTGGGGCGCGCGCGCGCGCTGATGGATTTGTTGGAGCAGATGCGTCCGCAGTCACTCGGCAACGGAGTGCACTCATCAGGACGAGTGAGTGCGCCGTCGCTGAGCTACCTCGTTACGCCGAAAGCGATCGTCACGTGGTTGTCGCTCCCCGATGGGAGCGTGCGCAACGCGTGCCAACGCGTTGCGCCACGCACGCTGGACACCCTCGTAGCGCGGATGCGCGCGCACCTCTGGGCGGACCGTGCAGAGGGGCAGCATGTCATTGCTCACGTGTCCACCATGCTCGCGGATACGACGGACGATACGCCGCCGAGTTGCGCGCCGGTCACCGTACGCGTGTCCGACTCGACGACACGCACGCGTGATGGCGTGCTGGCAGCGCTGTCACGGCTGCTGCTTCCGCCGGCGCTTCTCGCTCAGCTTCCCGATTCTGGCGAGCTTGTGATCGTGCCGCACGCGCAGCTGGCGTTGGTGCCATTCTCGGCCCTTCCCCTAAAGCGCTCGACGGACCTGCTGGGTCTTCATTATGCGCTTCGCTACGCGCCTTCACTTGCGATGCTCGACGCCGTCAGCGCCGCCGAGCCACGACGCATCGATGGCGCGACCGCGCTGATCGTCGGGGATCCAACGATGCCGCGCGATCCAGATGGCCAGGGGCCGTTTGAATCGCTGCCTGGTGCGCGCGAGACGGCACGGTGGCTTTCGGAAGCCGTCCACGCGAAAGCGTACCTTGTCGGCGGCGACGCCACAAAAGGCGCAGTTGTGCAGAAGTTGCCGGACGCAACACTGGTACACCTTGGCACGCATGGTCGTGCGTATGGCACCGAGTCGCGTGCGCGCGATTCGTTCATCGTGCTTGCGGGTACAGACTCGAGCGGATTGCTTCGCGTGCGCGATGTGCTTGCGCTACCGCCGCTCCGCGCCGAACTGGTGGTGCTGATGGCGTGCGAAACCGGACTCGGGGATCTCACGGAGAGTGAAGGCACGAGTGGGTTGCAGCGCGCATTCTTGTCGCGCGGTGTACGGAGTGTGATGGTGAGTCTGTGGAGTGTAGACCGCGATGCGTCTGACTTGTTGATGCGATCTTTTTACCGGAACTGGTTGGCCAAGGAAATGGTGGTGAGCAAGGCGGAGGCGTTGCGTCGAGCGCAGAGAGAGGTACGGGAGTTTCGGCGCGGTACTGAGCATCCGTACACCAATCCATATTACTGGGCGGGTTTTCAGTTGGTTGGTGCTTCGTAGGTGCAGCGGTGAGTTCAACACAACACTGTCATCCCGCACGAGCGAGGCTCGTGTCGGGATCCACGATACGCCGCGCGTGGTCGGCTCAGAGCTCCGCGATGGTAGATCCCGACACTCGCTTCGCTCATGCGGGATGACAGACCACCAGTCCTTCGCTTCGCTCATGCGGGATGACAGACCACCAGTCCTTCGCTTCGCTCAGGACGACATATGAAAAGCACAACCGCCTTCGTCGTCGTAGTGTTCGTCATCTCGCTCGGCATCTGGACCGCGTATTCCGTCACGCCCTATCCTCTCGACGCTGGGAGCACCGTCGTTGTCGTGGGGATGGTCGGGCTCGCGGTGGCCGCCGTGCAGTGGCTGATTGCGCGGATGAGGAAGAAGGACAACACGGAAGGCAAGCATGAGTGATGTGTTGCGCCTCATCATGGCAGCGTATGCGCTCTCCGCGCCCATTGGCGTTGCGGACGCAGCGACTTTGTCGCACATGCGCGTCGATACACTCGTGGCGTGCGCGCCGTCGCGGCCAGCGGTCGCGCCGCAAGACACTGTGACACTCCGCGTGTTCGGCGATCCACCGCTCGGACGCGGCACCAGAGTGAAGTGGAGCGTCTCCGCGGGGCGCATCGTCGGCACTGGTGCAACGGTTCGTTGGATCCTCTCCGATGCTGGCCTGGGCCGCTTTACTGCGCAGGCCAGCGTGCTGCGTGGACGGAAGGTCGTCGGGAGTTGCTCGGCGGACGTCGCGCTGACGCCGCCGCGCAATGACATGGGTGGCTTGTTGCCCGCCGGAGTATTTCTCGCAACAGGAGCGCACGAGGAGCAGGGCTACGGCGCATACACTTATCTGTTGCTCGGTGCACCGGCGGCTGATGCGGCTCACAAGGCGCGACATCGCTCGGCCATCGCGAGGTATCTGCAGGTGGCGCAAGACATCGCGAGCTATGATGCGGGCGTGTCGCGCGCGAGGCTCAACGTGAACTACTTGCCTCTCGACATGCCGTTCAAGTGGAGCCGAGATCCGGCGCTCGCGGATAGCGTGCTCGCGCACTATCAGTATGCGACGGCGCAGACGTTGCTTTCGTCATTGGAGGGCGCGCACCTTGGCGGTCCCTATCTCGTTACTGTTCCGGCACCGCTGTCGACGACGGCGCCAACGGCGGGCAAGTTGATCGTCCACGATCTATCGCGGATCACGTCGGATGCGCTCGTCCCTGTGTGGGTCGATGCGTTCCTCGCGCAATCCACGCAATTGCAATGGAGTGAACCGGGGGCGTGGACGCAGTTTCCCCTGCGGCTTCGCACAGCAATCGGCGCCGTGGCGCTGGGAATTCCACCAGTGAAGGCAGCAATGAAGGATTGGTCAGGGTGGCTCGACAGTTGGTCGTCCGTCTCGAAGGGCAGCCATTGACTAATCTGCATCGCGTCGCGCTCGACGCACTCCGGGCCAACGGCTTTACACCAGACCTCGACGAGGCGGCGCAGCGCGAGCTCGCAGCACTCGCGCCGGCAGAGCCAACCAGCGATCTCCGCGATCTCCGCGCACTGCTCTGGAGCTCCATCGACAACGCCGAGTCGAAGGATC
>JBDTXZ010000483.1:0-3851 GCA_040005935.1 bacterium
CGTGGAAGTACCCGAGCGTGATTTTGCAGGGCGACAACTCGACCGGTGAGTTTTACAGCGTGGCCGTCGTGAACAATCGCCAGCAGGCGGACACGGGCACGAAGATGATCCACATCGGTCGTAACACGAAGTCGAACATCGTCAGCAAGGGGATCTCGGCGGGTCGCGGCCAGAATAGCTATCGCGGCCAGGTCAAGGTGTTGCCGAAGGCGACCAACGCGCGCAACTACACGCAGTGCGACTCGATGCTCGTGGGGAACCAGTGCGGTGCGCACACGTTTCCGTACATCGAGGTGGGTAACAATACCGCGCAGGTTGAACACGAGGCATCGACCAGCAAGATCGGCGAGGATCAGATCTTCTACCTGAAGCAGCGCGGACTGAGTGCCGAGCAGGCCGTGAGCATGATCGTGAGCGGTTTCTGCAAGGAAGTGTTCAAGGAGCTTCCAATGGAATTCGCGCTCGAAGCGCAGCAGTTGCTCGGCATCACTTTAGAGGGTAGCGTCGGTTGAGGTGAGCGGTGAACGGTGAACGGTGAACGGTGACCGCCGTTACCAAACACCGATCACCGATCACCGATCACCGTTCACGTTCTTTTTCATTGGTACCAATGCTCGAAATACGAGGCTTGCGAGCCACTGTTGCAGATAAGGAAATCCTCCGCGGCATCGACCTGACGGTTCTGCCCGGCGAAGTGCACGCGGTCATGGGACCGAACGGTTCGGGCAAGAGCACGCTCGCGCAGGTGCTTGCTGGTCATCCCGCGTACGAAGTGACCGGCGGTACGGTCACGTATGAGGGTGACGACCTGCTGGAGATGGATCCCGAAGTGCGAGCGCAGAAGGGCATCTTCCTCGCCTTCCAATATCCCGTCGAGATTCCAGGCGTGAGCAACGCCTACTTTCTGCGTGCCGCGTACAACGAAATTCGCCGGGCACGCGGCGAGGAAGAAATCGACCCCATGAGCTTTGCGGACCTGATGGACGAGAAGATGAAGCTCGTCGAGATGGATGATGCAATGCTGACGCGCTCCGTGAACACCGGTTTTTCTGGTGGTGAAAAGAAGCGCAATGAGATTCTCCAGATGGCCGTTCTCGAGCCGAAGCTCGCCATACTCGACGAGACGGATTCCGGCCTCGACATCGACGCATTGCGCATCGTGGCCAACGGCGTGAATTCGCTGAAGCGGCCGACGAACGCAACCATCGTCGTCACGCATTACCAGCGTTTGCTGAATCACATCGTGCCCGACTACGTGCACGTGCTGGCCGGTGGGCGCATCGTTCGCTCGGGCGGCAAGGACCTCGCGCTCGAGCTCGAGGCCAGGGGCTACGACTGGCTCCTTGAAGAGGCAGTGGCGTGATCGATTCGTTCCTGCAGAGCTTCGACAGGTTTTCCAGTAACGGTGCGTCCGCGGTTCCGGATGCAGTACGCACGTTGCGCTTGTCTGCGATCACTCGATTCGAGACGCTTGGCTTCCCGACGACACGCAACGAAGACTGGCACTTTACGTCTGTCTCGCCCATCGTCGAAGGTGGCTTTGCTGCACTGACGAAGCCCAGCGGCGGCGTGACGGCGACGCACATTGCGCCGTATAGCTTTGCCGAGTCCGGCTGGCATACGCTGGTGTTCGTGAATGGCCGCTTCAATGCGGCGCTGTCCGGTGTCAGCGCGCTTCCAGATGGCGTGCGCGTGCTGCCGATCGCCGAAGCGTATGACGAGTTGCCGATGCTCGTTGAACAATACCTTGGCAAGATCGCGTCGTTCGACGCGCATAGTTTCACGGCGCTCAACACGGCGTTCATCAATGATGGCGCGGTCGTTCACGTCGGGGCGGACATCGAAGTCGCCCGTCCGATCCACCTGCTTTTCGTGAGTGACGCATCGGCGACGCTGGGTGCGGTGCATCCGCGCAACCTCATCGTGCTCGACCAATTCGCCAAGGCGACAGTCATCGAGAGTTACGCAGGGCTTGGCGATGGTGCGTACCTCACCAATGCCGTGACGGAAGCGACCGTCGGCGACGGCGCGACGCTGACGCATCTCAAGCTGCAGCGCGAATCGCCGGCCGCGTTTCACGTCGGCACACTCGACGTCCGTCAAGCGCGCGATAGCCACCTGTTCTCGTTCAGTTTCGCGACGGGCGGGTCACTCTCGCGCACAAACATCTACACGCAGCTGCGCGGCGAAGGCTGCGGCGCAACACTCAACGGCCTGTACCTCGGCGATGGCGATCAGCATATCGATCATCAAACGCGAATCGAGCATGTGGAGCCCAATTGCTATAGCCGTGAGCTCTACAAGGGCATCCTCGACGGTTCAGCGCACGGGGTGTTCAATGGGAAGGTGTACGTCCATCCCGAGGCACAGAAGACGGACGGTAAGCAGACGAACAACACCTTGCTGCTCTCCGAACGCGCGCAGATCGATACGAAACCACAGTTGGAGATCTTTGCCGACGACGTGAAGTGCACGCACGGCGCGACAGTGGGTCGTCTGGATGAGACATCATTGTTTTACATGAAGAGTCGTGGCGTCAACGCGCGTACGGCGCGTGAGCTGCTCACGTACGCGTTTGCCGCGGACGTGCTCGAGACGATCGAGCTTGCCGAGGTGCGCGAGGGTTTGGAGTCGGCGACGCTGCGCCGGTACACTGATGGCTGACGGCGAACCGTCAGCAGCCCTCCATGTCTGACCTCCAGGAGCTCTACCAGTCGATCATCCTCGACCACAACAGGCGACCGAAGAACTACGGGGCGCTGGACGGTGCAACAGCGCGCCGACATGATCGCAATCCCGCGTGCGGCGACGAGATCGTCCTCGAATTGATTGTCGACCGTGACGTCATCGTCGATGTGCGCTTTACGTCGGAAGGCTGTGCGGTGTCGCGCGCGTCGGCGTCGATCATGACGCAGGCTGTAAAAGGGAAGACGCGCGCCGAAGCGGATCAGTTGTTCAGTCAGTTTCACGAGTTGGTCACGGGAAAGCTCCAGCTGACGCCGCAGGAAGCCCGCGCCCTTGGCGAGATCGCGGCGTTTAGCGGTGTGTCCAGATTCCCCGTGCGCGTAAAGTGTGCGAGCATGGCCTGGCACTCGCTCCAGGCGGCCCTGCGGGGCGACGCTCCTGCGGCGTGAGCGACTTCGAGGACGTCGGCGCAGTCTCGGACGTTGCTGAAGGCGAGATGCACGGCGTGACCCTGCACGATGGCGAACCGGTGTGCGTGTTCAACTATCGTGGATCCATCGGCGCCGTTGGGAACCTGTGCACGCACTCCGCATTCCTCATCTCGGACGGCGTGCTGCACGGCGACGGGACCCTCGAATGCGTCTGGCACGGCGCGCGGTTCGATTGCCGAACGGGTGCCGTGCGGCGCCAGCCCGCCGTAGATCCATTGCCGGTTTATGAGGTGCGTACCGACCAGGGACGTGTGCTCGTTGGGCCGCGAACGAACGCCATTACGGAGCAACCACAATGACGCAGTCCCCTCGCGCAGATTTTCCGCTCCTCGCTGCGAATCCTGGGCTTCATTACCTCGATTCCGCGGCGACGACGCAAAAGCCGCATGTCGTGCTCGACGCGATGCGCGACTATTACGAGCGCGACAACGCCAATCCGCATCGCGGAGCGTATGCGCTTTCGGCGCGCGCGACCGAGCGGTATCACGCGGCGCGAGAACGCATTGCGCGATTCCTTGGCGTGAGTGATTCCGATTGCCTGATCTTTACGCGCGGCACCACGGAGTCACTGAATCTCGTCGCAACGGCATGGGGAACCGCGAACGTCGCGGCCGGCGATGAGATCATCGTCACGGCGCTCGACCATCACGCGAACTTCGTCCCGTGGCAGCAGCT
>JBDTXZ010000484.1:0-3849 GCA_040005935.1 bacterium
GATCAGTTGTTCCTGTTCAGCATCGCGCACGTCGCGTATGCCCGTCCGGCATCCTGACGATCATGGCACAACTCGATCGATTGCTGTCCGTCCTGGTCAGCCAGCACGCCTCCGCACTCCGCCTCGACGAAGGCGACGTCGCCGAGCTGGAGATTGGCGGTGCCTCTCGTCCGGTTACCAAGACGCCACTCACGGGCCCTCAAGTCGTCGCGTTGGTCCGCGAGATCGCGACGCCCGACGCGATGGCCGCACTCGACGCGGGCCAGCCGGCGTCGTTCTCGTACACGTCCGACGACGGCGCCTTCGCGATTCAGACCTCCCGCGATGGCGCGCGTTGGCGCGCCCGTATCACGATCGACGAAAGCCGCGAAAGAGAACGGCTCGCCGGGCATCTCAAGGTTTCACCGCACGTTGACGAGGCGCCGGTCGCTCGGGTATCGACTGCGATACGGGCTGTCGCCGCGTCAGCTGGCGGAAGCAGCGACGGCGTCGGAGCGACCGGAGACGCCATTGGCAGCTTCGAAGGCAGTGAGCGCGCGAAGAATGCACTCGACGGCTTGCTACGCACCATCGTCGAAAAGAATGCGTCGGACCTTCACCTTCGCTGCGGCGAACCGCCGATCGTGCGTTTGCACGGAGAGATGAAGCGGCTCGATCAACCGCCCCTCGATCCAGAGATGCTCGAGCAAATGCTGCGCTCGATCATGCCCGAGCGTAATCGGCGCGAGTTCCTGGAGACGAACGACACCGATTACGCGTACGAGATTGCAGGCGTAGCGCGCTTCCGCGCGAACGCGCTCAAGGATCGCAATGGGCCGGCAGCCGTGTTCCGTCAGATTCCAGCCACGGTCGTGACGGTCGAGCAGATGGGCATCAGCCCGGAAGTTCAGCGGCTGTGTCAGCTGAACAAGGGATTGGTGCTCGTCACAGGTCCAACGGGCTCCGGCAAGTCGACGACACTTTGCTCGCTGATCGACCTGGTGAACCGTTCGCGCTCCGATCACGTCATTACGATCGAAGATCCCATCGAGTTCGTGCACCCGAACAAGAAATGCATCATCACGCAGCGACAAGTCGGTGTGCACACCGGCTCATTCAAGAGCGCGCTACGCGCTGCGCTGCGCGAGGATCCGGACATCATTCTCGTCGGTGAACTACGCGATCTGGAAACGGTCGCAATCGCAATCGAGACGGCGGAGACGGGGCATCTGGTGTTCGGAACGCTCCATACCACAACCGCTGCGGGCACCATCGATCGCGTGATCGATCAGTTTCCCGCCGACCGGCAGGCGCAGATCCGCGTCATGCTTGCCGAGTCGCTCAAGGGCGTCGTCTCGCAGACGCTCTGCCGAAAGATCGGTGGCGGGCGCGCCGCGGCCCGTGAAGTGTTGCTGTCCATTCCCGCCGTGACGAACCTCATTCGCGAGGGGAAGACGTTCCAGATTCCTTCCGTGATGCAGACGTCGAGGCGACTTGGAATGGTGACCCTGAATGACGCACTGCTGGAGCTCGTCGACAGCGGTCAAGTCGAGCCAGCGGAAGCGCTCTCGAAGGCCGTCGAGAAAACGGGGTTCGTGGCGTCGTTGAAAGCGCGCGGCGTCGACACGTCGTTCGCCGAGAGCGAAACGCCGGCGAAAACGCCGGCCATTGGGGCGCCGACGGGCAAGCGATAGCGTTCTTACAAAACGAACGGGGCGCCTGCTGGCGCCCCGTGGTGAACCCGATGCTCCTGGCGCGCAAGCAGTTTACGTCTGAAGAGGCGGAGCGCTGCCGTACGTCGAGTCGTCACCTCGCGATTCCCGGGTCTGCTCATGATCGAGCTCTCCTCGTGGATTCGCGTACTCGTCGCGATTCGAGTAGCCGTAGCCGCCGAGAACTTCCCCGCCGCGCATGTAATCGTGACCATAGCCACGTCCATGTGGGTACTGCTCGATGGCGGGGTCGTGCTTTTGGTGCATCGGACACCTCCTGCCAGAGTGTAGACCTACGCTCGTACGGTGTCGTATTTCGGTCACAACGTCAAGTGGGTTCTGTCACGACGCAAAGTACCCCCACCGTTCAGCTTGTTCGGGGTTCCTGCGATAGGGTATATTCTCAGGCTATGCAGATTCGCAACATCGCCATCATCGCACACGTTGACCACGGGAAGACCACCCTGGTCGACAAGATGCTTCGGCAGGCCGGCGCCTTCCGGGATAATCAGATCGTCGCCGAGCGCGTCATGGATTCCAATCCGCTCGAGCGCGAGCGCGGAATCACCATTCTCGCGAAAAACACGTCCGTCCGCTGGAAAGACACCAAGATCAACATCGTCGACACTCCAGGCCACGCCGATTTCGGCGGCGAGGTCGAGCGCATCTTGCGCATGGTGGACGGCGTGTTGCTCGTGGTCGATGCCTTCGACGGTCCCATGCCGCAGACGCGATTCGTCCTGCGCAAGGCACTCGAACTTGGTCGCACGCCCATCGTGGTGATCAACAAGATCGATCGCCCAGGCGCGGATCCGATGCGCGTGCACGACGAAGTCCTCGATCTGTTCATCGAGCTCGAGGCCAATGAGGCGCAACTCGATGCGCCCGTCGTCTACGCATCGGCGCGCGAAGGCGTGTCGACCCTGGACATGGAGGTCAAGGCGGTCAATCTGGATCCGTTGTTCGACATGATCCTCTCCGCGGTGCCGCAGGCGCCGAGCGATGCGGAGGCGCCCTTCCAGATGCTCATCTCCACGATCGACTTCTCGCCGTACCTCGGGCGACTCGGCATCGGGCGCATTGAGCGTGGCACCGTGAACGTCGGCGATCAGGTGCTGTTGCTGCCGATGGACGTGGGGCAGAAGAGCGAACAGGCGAAGGTGACGAAGCTCTATGTCTATGACGGGTTGGACCGCACCGAAGTGCAGTCTGCCGCGGCGGGCGAGATCGTGTCGTTGGCGGGTCTCGAAGGCGTCGAGATCGGGCTGACGGTAACGGATCTGGAACATCCGGAGCGTCTCGAGGGCATCGCGGTCGAGGAACCAACGATCAGCGTCGATTTCCTCGTGAACAACTCTCCATTCGCGGGCAAGGAGGGCAAGTACGTTACCTCGCGCCAGATTCGCGACCGTCTCTACAAGGAGCTCGAGCGCAACGTGGCGCTCAAGGTCGAGGATACCGATTCGACGGATACGTGGACGGTGAATGGACGCGGGGAGCTGCATCTGTCGATCCTCATGGAGACCATGCGTCGCGAGGGATACGAATTTCAGGTGTCGCGTCCTCGCGTCATTCTGAAGACGGGTATGAATGGCGAGCGGCTCGAGCCGTACGAGGAGCTCGCGATCGACGTCCCCGAGGAGTACCTGGGCGCAGTGATCGAGAAGCTTGGACCGCGGCGCGGTGAGATGATCGAGATGAAGAATCCGGGTCAGGGTCTGACGCGCGTGCTCTATCGCATTCCGGCTCGCGGGCTCTTCGGCTACAGGTCGGAGTTTCTCACGGACACGCGTGGCACTGGCATCATGCACCACCGTTTCCTCGAGTACGGCGCGTGGGCGGGGTCTTTGGCAACGCGCTCGCGGGGCACGTTGGTATCGATGGAGAATGGCACGATCATCGCATTCGCCTTGGCGGCGCTTCAGGAGCGGTCAACGCTGTTCGTGACGCCGGGCGATCCGGTGTACGAGGGGATGATTGTCGGAGAGAATTCTCGGCCTGGCGACATGGACGTGAATCCGACGAAGGAGAAGAAGCTGTCGAATATGCGTACCACGGGAACGGACGAGAACATTCGTCTCGAACCGCCTCGGGAGTTGACGTTGGAAGGCGCGCTTGAGTATATCGAAGACGACGAGCTCATCGAGATAACGCCGAA
>JBDTXZ010000485.1:0-3846 GCA_040005935.1 bacterium
ATCACTTGATGCACCTCGAGCTCGGCTTCGCGCGCCGCCGCGAGCACGAAGCGCGTCACGCGCGCGGGGATGTTTCCTCGACGAGCATCTTCGCCGAGCCGGTGCCAGGTTGCGAGAGAAGCAGTACACGCGCAACGACACCAGCGCGAGAGAGATCCGCCGCCGAAGCGGAAGAACGGGGAGACGCCGGGCTTACGAGCGTCTCCCGTCCAGTTCCTCCGGCGAGCGACGCAGTGCCGACGGTGATCCTCGAGCCAGCAGCCAGCGAGCGCGACTTGAGGGGAATCGTCTGGAAGTACGTTCCGTTGTCGCCAGCGGGAATCAGGCCGAATCGTTTTGCCTCGGCGGCGATGTAGTCGGTTCCCATCTTGTTGCCGAGCGTTCCAGCTTCGCGGCCCATCATCGAGTCGTCGGCGAATATGTACAGCCGCGTCATCAGGTCCGCGGCACTGATCGCAGCGGACGTCGGCCGCGGAGCATGTTTAACCGGCAGCCTGACAACCGGTGGCTGGATGATGACCGGCGACGGCGGTGCACCCTGCGCGATGAGGAGTGCCGGCGTAAGCAGGCTAAAAGCGGCAAGTACAAGACGAATGGAGAGCAATGGTAAGGAGGCAGGAGTGACGGCCGATCGCAAAGGTGATCACGAGAGCTCGCTGGTACACACGCCGAACTAGAGCGTCCGAACGAAAGTTTCGGACAGCAGACGGGCGCCGATCGCGGTCGAGGCTTCTAGCTATCGCTCTGTCCGGGCCGCGAACACCTGTGCCGCGTTAGGGCGCCTTCTGCGCAATTGTCATAAGCGCAGACACTCGACGGTGAGCTTGCCCAAGGTCGGCATCGCGCGTGTGTGTGACCGTCTCGTCTGGGTTCTTGACGGGACGGTCTTAGGCTCGTGACCGCGAGCGCTGGATGATTGCGCCGCGCGCGGGCCGCAACGAGTTGACGCTCGAAGCGGATTGGCAGCAGGGGAAGGCGCGCGCTTCAGTCGTATTCATTCGGAGGATGCGCCCCACTGGCTGCCTTCAGCGCTTGTAGCCGCGCCGCGTACTGCGCCTCCAGCTTCATGAGCGTGATCGCCCGCACGAGACTCGGCGTCGATGCGGCGTCGCTCCATCCCGCGTCGATCGCGGGTGTGACCTTCTCGCGGATGGGCGCCGGTGTGCGCTGGCTTCGGACTGACTGTACGAGTACGGCGTACGCGAGTGTGCGTTGTTCCGCAGTGCCAGTGTGGGCGAGCTCGATGAAGTGATCGATCTCCAGATAGCGGCGGAAGTCGCCGACGTAGCGGCGCCACGCACTCTCGACCGGGCTTGGCGTGCCCGTCGACGGCGCGCCAGGCGTCAACGGCGCAAACACTTCCGTCGCGACGTCGAAGCCGGGCGCGGCAGGCGATGCGGTGAGTGCCGTGATCAGGCGACCCCGTGCCGCGGGGTCGCCAGTCGTGTCGAGCGCCGCCGCGCGAACCAGCGGCAGCGTTTGCGGTCCGTACGTCGACTCGCCAGCGAGGAGTTCAGTAATCGCACCGCGGAACGCTGGGCCGCGCCCGCCAAGTTCCGCCATCAGTGGCAGCGCGTCGGCCTCGATCACGGACGCGCCGACAAAGGCGTCGATCGCTCTTGACCGCATTGCCGCGTCCGACGCGACAGCGACAAACAGTGGCTTCGAGCCTGATGGCAACACCCGGTTGCGCACGAACGCTTCGATCAGCGCGTCGTAGTCGTTCCCGGACGCTGACGCGAGCGCTCCACGCAGCGCCGGCCGGATGCGCGGACTTTCGGCCCACGCGGCTGGCGCGAAATACGGACCCAACGTCGACGGGTGCGTGCCCCACCAGTCACCTGTCCATGCCGCATCCGTGTTGTACAGCCGCGCGAGTGTCAGCAGCGCCTCGCGCTTTACGGCTGCATCTGACGACTTCGCCGCCACGTCGACGACCGCGGATACCGTCTCGGCGTCATGAAACTGCTGGACCACCTGCCGCGCGCGCATGCGAAGTTCGGGCGAGCTTGCCGGCGCCGTCATCGCACGCAGCGCGACGTCGCGCGCCCCGAGCGCCACAATCGATTGCACGGCAAGGTGCGCGAGCGCCGAGTCGGGACTTGTGAGCAGTGGCACGATTGCGTCGGCGTGGTCCCGAGCGCCGAGCTTCACGAGGCCGCGCAGTCCCTGCACTCGAACGGCGAAGTTCGTGTCGCCGAGCGCGCGCAGGTACATATCGACAGGAACGCCCTTGAGATCGCGGGTGTCGTCAACGAGCACGCGCAGCGCCGACTCGCGCATCGTTGGATCGGTGGCGGCCTTGAGTAACGTCGGCGTTGCCTTTGCGCCCGCGAGTCGCTTCAGCGTGAACATGGCCGATGTGCGCGCGTCGAGCCGTCGCGTCCGGTCGGCGAGGAACGCGCTGAGGCGCTGCACCGTGGCCGTTTTCGCCCCGCGCCGCACGAGTTCCTGTTGCGCCCATACGCGGTGCATAGCGTTGTCCGACACCACTGCGGCGAGCAACTGCGTGTCGGTGGCGCGTTCCGCGTGTAGGCCTGGTGACGGAGTCTTGCCTGGATAGCTGACGCGCACGATGGCGCCAACCGTATCGCCCGCGTAGTTGAACACGCCGCCAATGAGGCTCGCAACGTACAGGTGCGAATGGTCATCCATCGCGATATCGATCGCGTGCGGGACGGTCATGAACTCCGTCTGGTCGATGCCATAGCTGGCGCCCTTCGGCGTGACCCGGTGGCGGAAGACGCGGTTCACCGTCCAGTCGCCGGTATAGAGGGTGTTGTTCCACTCTGCGGGGAAACCGGGGTCCTGAATCCACAGGCCGGCGGTGCCCGCTCCCGCGCCGTAATCGGCGATGGACGGCATGTTCTCGCTCGCGAAATAGCGGAACTTGGCCGGGTAGCCCATATCGGCGCCGGGCGCGAGATAGTGGAAGCGAGTATCCCAGCCGCCGCCATCGTTCGTGTTGTCGCGCGCGAATGCATGGCCAAGCGGGTCGATGCCGACGTCGAACATGTTTCGTGTTCCGGTGGTCACGAGCTCGAGCCCGGTGCCATCCTGGCGGACGCGGGCCAGCGCGCCGCCGTGGCGCGTGATCACCGTGCCGTCCTTCCCAGTCGCGTTCAGGAAGCCGTAGTCGCCCACGGCGATGTAGATCCAGCCATCGGGGCCCAGCGTGATGTTGTTCGTCGCATGGTCCGAGCTGCGGACGTCGAGTGAGAAGCCGATGTTCTTGACGAGGTCGTCGGACTGGTCCGCGATGCCGTCCCCGTCCGTGTCGCGGTATGCCGTGAGGTTCGGCGGGTGCAACACGTATACTGTCTTGCCGTCGGCGACGATGCCGCGCGGGCTGTCGACGTCGATGAACGTGGTGTACGTGTCGGCTCGGCCGTCGCCATCAACGTCGACCAGGCGCATGACACGTCCGCGTCCCTTGACGGCGCCTTGTGCGAGGTTCAGGTCGACGCCGACGTACACGGATCCGTCGGGCGACGGTGCGACGGCAGTGGGGTACATCGCGAAGGGCGGCCCCGCAAACAATGTCATCGCGAAACCGCTTGGCGCCTTGATCTCCGCGAGCACCTTTCGCTCATATGCCGTGTCGCGTGGGATTGCCCCGCGCTTTGGTAGTTGCGGGCCGGTGCTGGTGTTGGGCGGGCCGCCGAACTGCGCGAGCGCCGGAGACGCGATCGCAGCGACGAGGGAGAGCGCCCGAATAAACCTCGGAAGGGCGCGGAGCGGGCGAAATGCACATTCAGGCGTCACGTGTGGACCCTCGTCTTCATCGTTGACTGTGTCGCGCGACCTCTCAGCAGAGCGTCCACGCTGTATGGCCCCGTACCAGCG
>JBDTXZ010000486.1:0-3841 GCA_040005935.1 bacterium
CGCGCAGTTTGAGTGCTCGGGCCAGATCGTCAGTCGCGTCGACATCTGGCCAGCGCCTCCACCGTTCGCGGGCGCCGCGAAAAAGTGGCAAGCAGCAGCTCGCGCGATAGGGTTGCATCACGCCACCACGAGCTCGCACGTCATCTCGGCGTTCCTGTCACTGGTTCCCGGGCGCGCGTGCACAGAGTTCAGGCGTGCGGAATCGGAACGCGTGCTTCGGGCACAGCCATTCTTCTCTGATGCGAGCGTCCGTGTCGTTCAGGATACGGGAGGAACCGTCTCGGTGGTCGTCACCACGACGGACGAAGTACCCATCCTGGTGAGCGCGCGGTTTCGTGGTATCGGCCCGGAGTCATTCTCCGCCGGGAACGAGAATATTGCCGGCCGCGCGTTGCGGGTCGAAGCGCGCGTCGAACGCGGGCGAGCATACCAGACGGCGTTTGGAACCCGCGTGCAGCAGGACGCGCTCTTTGGGCATCCATTCCGCTTCACCGCGCAGGCGGATCGCTATCAGGTTGGACAGCGCATCGCCGCCGAGATGGAGCATCCGCTGTTCACCGATCTCCAGCGCGTTTCATGGCACGCCGGTTTCGAGACGGGGGACAACTATTTCCGGTTCGAACGACCATCGCGCGAACCGCTCGCGCTGCAGGTGAGCGATCAGCAATGGACCTCGAGTGGGCTCCTGCGAATCTTCGGAACACGGACGGTCGGGCTGGTGGGTGGTGCGATTACGGGCCGGCGCTTCGACCCAGCTGCGGCGGGCGTCATCATTGACCAGGATGGGTTTCGCGCCGACACCGGCATTGCGCTCAACGGGCGATACGAACCTTTCCACGTGACACGCGTGGGCATACTCGGCGGTATTCGGCGCGTGTCGTTTCACACGGTGAGTGGCTTCGATGCGCTCGTCGGTTCGCAGGACGTAGCGAGCGGTGTGGCGATTGGCCTCTTCGCCGCCCGAGGCCTGTCGATTGTTGGCGATGAGGATGTGTTTCTATCCGGCGCCATGTACGCCGGCGCGGCGAGCGCCAATGCGCTGCTCGCCACACTGGCAGAAGTGGAAGGACGACGCGACCAGAATGGCGGCGACTGGAACAGCATCGTTGGGAGCGCGCGCACTGCCTTCTATCTCGGACACGCGCCTGGCATGGTGCTCGTACTGTCTGATGAGTTGTCTGGTGGGGTGCGATCACGCCTTCCGCTTCAGGTGTCGTTCGGTGACCGTGACGGCGGATTACAGGGTTATTCTCGATCCGGCCTCTCCGGGGCGCGCCGTAACATTAGCACGACCGAGTTTCGGTGGAGCTCTGCGTCGCGACTGCGGGGTGCAGACGTGGGCCTCGCTGCGTTTACGGAAGTCGGAACACTATGGGCTGGCGACGCGCCGTATGGAGTTAACACGACGCGCGCGAGTGTTGGTGTCAGCGTGCTGGCCGCGTATCCGTCGCATTCCAAGCGGATGTATCGCGCCGACCTCGCTATTCCCCTCACGCGATCCGGCGAGGGCAAGGGCCGAGTCGAGGTGCGGTTCAGCAGTGCGGACCGCACGCAGGGGTTCTGGAAGGAGCCGACTGATGTGTCGCGCGCGCGTACCGGCACCGACCCTAGCCGGCTATTTGCGTGGCCAACGCGGTAACCCCTCAAGCAGTTGTCGTTGCAGTTCGAACACGGGGGCGCTGCTTTTTCAGTTCACGTAGAGTCCGCAGGTTTCTCGATCGGGAGTTTCTCGCGAGCCCACTCGCGATAGCCGCCGACAAGATTCGATACGTCCTGAAAGCCATTCTTGGCGAGGATGCTCGCCGCAATCGACGAACGGCCACCGCCCTGGCAATGCAGGACGACCGGCCGATCCTTCGATAGCTCGCCCAAATGCTCGGCGAGTTGGCCGAGCGGAATGTTCGGGACGCCTGGGAGATGTCCCTCCGACCACTCGGCGGCGCCCCGCACGTCGATCACCTGAACGTCGCGCGCGCGATCCAGCGACGACAGCTCGTGGACGGTCATCTGCCGAATCGTTCCCTGGATGCCGTCGATGCCGTTCTGTACATCCACGGCATCGACACCGAAGTAGCCAACGATGCGATCGAGGCCAATCATGGCGAGATCGCGAACCGCCTCGTCAACGCCCGTGCCGTTGGTGTCGTCCACGATGAGATAGAAGTCGTGGTCGAACGGAATGAGCGAGCCAGCCCAGTTCGTGAAGCTCTTGTTGAGCGGAATATTGATCGTAGCGCGTACGAAGTGCTCGGCATACGCCGCTGCTTTTCTGGTGTCGACGACGAGTGCGTCGCCGGCGAGCACTCTGGCAAGCCTGTCGGATTCGATACGCGGGGGGCGAGAAAAGCCATTGAGCATTGTCGGCCCATCGCGGTTGATACGCTTCATATCCGCGAAGTACTTCGGTGGCTCGGGCTGGCCTGCGAGCACGTGGCGCACGAACTCGTCTTCATTTTCCTCAACGAGCGCCCAGTTCGCGATCTTTTCGTAACCGAGTGTCGTGGAGGGGACGGCGCCGAGTGCCTTGCCGCAGGCGGATCCGGCGCCGTGGCCGGGCCAGAGCTGGAGATAGTCGGGATACGTCTTGAAGCGATGAATGCTCTGGAACAACGCGCGGGCGCTTGCGTCCATCGTTCCAGCCATCTGTGCCGCGCGCTCGAGCAAATCGGGGCGTCCTACATCACCGACGAAGATGAAGTCGCCGGTGAGTGCGCCCATGGGCCAGTCGGTTGCGGCGCCATCGGTGACGAGAAAGCAGATGTGTTCGGGCGTGTGGCCTGGCGTATGGATGACGTCGAGGTGCACACGTCCCACGGTGATGCCATCACCGTCGTGCAGCAGGCGAGCATTCGACTCCGCGGCAAACGCGTAGCGCCAGCCTTCGCCGCCCTCGTCAGAGAGCAGGAGCTGCGCGCCGGCCTTTGCGGCGAGCTCGCGACTCCCGGAAACAAAATCAGCGTGGATATGCGTTTCGGTGACGTGCGTGATGCGCAGGTCTTCGTCTTCGGCGGCGAGAAGGTATTGGTCCACGTCGCGATTGGGATCGACGACGATGGCCTCACCGGTGACCTGGCAGCCGAGGAGGAAGCTGGCCTGGGCGAGTTTGGAGTCGTAGAAGCGCTTGAGGAGCATAGTCGGGGCAGGGTGAATACCCTGAACGTTAGCAGCCTTGGCGCCATTGTGACGAAGGGAACCAGCGTCAGTTTGTCGATAGCGGGAGCGACGCCTGGCCGAAGACGTACCGCCAGCCCTTTGGTGTGCGCACGTATACGTCGCTGAACCAGAGGCGTTTGTCGAATGGCTTGCCGCCTTGCACGCCCTTTTCCCAGAGCAATGCCGTTGCGACTGCGGTGTTGGGGCCGAAAAGACGCACGGTGCGCTGTGTGTCTTCCTGATGCTCGTATTTCGTGTCCTTTGCCCGCGCGGAAGTGATCAGGTCTTTCTTTGTGAAGACGGCGCCGCGCCCTACGACGAGCATGAACTCCGGTGCGAGGATCGAGTCCATACCGGCGACGTCGTTGACCTTGACGGCGGCTTGATACGCTTCGTCGAGCCTGGCGACGATGGCGGCGTCGTCATTCGCGTTGGCGACGGATGGCGAGCGGTTCGCGGCGATCAGCGTAAGGGCGGCCAGGAGCGGAAAAGCCGTGAGTCGGAGGAAGCGCATGGCGGGGTCTCGGAATGGAGGAGGGTGTTGGCCTCCACCCAAGGCTACGCGATTCCATGCGCCTGATTCGCCATTTTCGGACGTCGAAGATTTTGCGCGCTCGCCGTGACCGAAGTACAGGGTGGTTTCAACTGGTCGGCGCAACTCCTCCTTCCTGGCATCCTCGCCGCGTCG
>JBDTXZ010000487.1:0-3832 GCA_040005935.1 bacterium
GAGCTCAAGGTTGGTGAATCGAACTATCGCTATGCCACGACGAACACCCATCGGCTGCTCGCTCCCGCTGGATCGTTCGTCGTGTCGAGCACTCGTACGACGTCGCTCCCTGCGACGCAACAGCCGATGTTTTCACGTGAATGCGGTGTGAGGCCATACATGGCTAATAACGGAAAAACGGTTCTGCTCGTCGAGGACAACGAGGACAACCGCATCGTCTATTCCACGATCCTCCGCCACTTCGGCTACGAGGTGATCGAGGCGCTGAATGGCGAAGAAGGCATCGCGAAGGCCCGCTCGGAAAAACCGGACTTGATCCTGATGGACATTTCCATCCCGATCATCGACGGGTGGGAAGCCACGCAAGTTCTCAAGCACGACCCCGCGACGCGCGACATCCCGATCATCGCGCTCACCGCCCATGCCTTGGCATCTGACCGCGAAAAGGCCATGGAAGTCGGATGCGACGGGTATCTCGCCAAACCATGCGAGCCTCGCGCCGTTGTCGCAGAAGTGCAGCGGTTTCTCGGCAAGGACGCTGCCCGGAACACGGGCTGACGGACCCACCATGCCCGATCATCCCAATGATACCTCGTGCATCCTGGTGGTCGATGATCACGAGGACAACATCGAGGTGCTGAAGGTCCGGCTCGAAAGCTGGGGGTACAAGACGGCGTCCGCATACAACGGCCCCGACGCGATCAAGTACGTCGAGGCAACGCCTCCAGATCTCATCCTGCTCGACGTCATGATGCCGGAAATGGACGGCAACGAGGTCGCCCGGCGCATCAAGGGAAACGCGAAACTGCCGTTCATCCCGATCATCATGCAGACGGCGCTCGATTCCACGGACAGCAAGGTGGAAGGGCTCGAGGCTGGCGCCGACGACTACATCACCAAGCCAATCGATTTTGCGGAGCTGAAAGCGCGGCTGCGGTCAATGCTGCGCATCAAGCGTCTGCAGGAAGCGCTCGAAGAGCGCGAAAAGGAGTTGCTCGAGGCCAACGAACGGCTCACGTACATGTCGCAGACTGATGCGCTCACTGGGCTCGACAACCGGCGGCACCTGAACGAACGCATCGACGAAATGTTCCAGCATGCCAAGCGCCTCAACGAACCGTTTTCGCTCGTCATGTGCGACCTGGACAAGTTCAAGAGCGTCAACGACACGTACGGGCATCAGGCCGGTGACGAGGTCCTGAAGCAACTCGCGGGCATCCTGCGCGAGGAAGCGCGCGAGATCGATCGCGTTGGCCGATATGGCGGAGAGGAGTTCATGCTGCTCCTTCCCGGCACGGTGCTCGACGCCGCCGTGACCTTCGGCGAAAGGGTGCGAAAACGGATCGAGCGGCATACATTCACCTTCCCGGGCGGGACCCTCACGCGCACGTCGAGCTTTGGCGTCGCCGGTTGGCCCCACCCCAAGATCGATCAAAGTGACGATCTCGTGCGGTCCGCCGACGACGCGCTGTACGTCGCAAAGGAGACGGGTCGCAACAAGGTGGTCCGTTTCGACGGCGACGAGTTCAACGCGCACCAGGCTAGCCAGGATGGAAACGCTCCCGCACGACCAGATTTCGGCGCCAGTGAGGACGGACGACCAGCGCCCGCCTGAAGCTGACGATTCGGCGCAGCTCCGCGCGCGAGTGGCCGAGTTGCTCCGCGAACGCAATCACCTGGTCGCGATCGTCGACATCCTTCAGGAAGCCTCCGCATCGCTCCACTTCGTGGATGTGCTGCAGACAATCGCCCGAAAGCTCGGCGAGACATTCGGCCTCGATCGCTGCGCCATCTTCCTGTCGGGCGACAAGGATGAAGTACGCCTCGTTGCGAGCTACGAAGATCCAACCATTCGCAATCTGGTCGTCGATCTCAATCGCTACCCCGAGCTCAAGCGCGCCTTCGAGAGCGGTGAGACGGTCTTCATTCCCGACGCGCCGAACGATCCCATCTTGCGCAGCATCAAGGCGACGCTCGATTCACGGAATGTGCGTTCGATCATCGTTGTGCCCATTCGCTGGGAGGGCTCGGTCATCGGTGCGATTTTCCTTCGCACCGAGCGCGACGCCGAGCCGTTCAGCGAAGGCGACGTCGGTTTCTGCCAACAAGTCGCCTCACACACCGCGAGGGCCCTGCGCAATGCGCATCGCTTCGAAACATTGTTGCACAGCCAGCAGGACGTCGACTTCGTCCGGCGAAAAGCGGAACTGCAGCGCGTCGCGCTGATCGGCTTTGTGCGGCGGCTCCTCGATCGCTACGCACGCAGCGAAGAGCAGAATTGGGCGGAGACGCTGCTGCCACGAGCAGCGGATGAGGAGCTCGAGCGACTCGTGACGGTTGCGATGCAGGTGCTCGAGGAAGAGGCAAAGGGCTGAACCGCACGTGCGGGTCTTTCGCCTCGCCTTGGACGACACGGTAGAATGTCGACGGTAACGCCCGATCGTCGCGCCGCGGAATTGCGCGCGCTGCTGCAACAGGCTTCGCACGACTACTACCTCCTCGACCGGCCGACGCTCTCGGATGTGGAGTACGATCGCGCGTTTCGCGAACTCGTCGTGCTGGAGCGGGAACATCCCGAGCTTCGGACCGCCGATTCGCCCACCATGCGCGTTGGTGCGGAGCCCGCTGGTGCGCTCGCGAAGCATATGCATCTCGTGCCGATGATCTCACTCGGCAACGCGATGAATGAAGAGGAGCTCGGCGAGTGGGAAGAACGCGTCGCGCGGCTCGTTGGCGAGGATGCGCGGCAGTCTGGCTATGTGACCGAGCTCAAGATCGATGGCGCTGCCGTCAGCCTTACATACAAGGATGGCGTGTTCGCGGTAGGCACGACACGCGGCAACGGCATCGTCGGCGAAGATGTGACCGCTAACCTGCGCACATTACGCGACGTCCCGCTCCGATTGCGTGGAGACGACGTGCCTTCGCTGCTGGAAATTCGAGGCGAATGCTACCTGCCCTTCAGCCTCTTCGAGAAATTGAACGAAGAACGCGTCGCGGCCGGCGAACCCGTGTTCGCCAATCCACGTAACTCGGCGGCAGGTTCGCTGCGACAGCTCGACCCCGCGAACACGGCAAAGCGGCCACTGCGCTTCTTCGGTTACACCGTCGCAGCACCGTCCGGAACCACGCTTCCCTTCGAGACGCAGTGGGAGTTGCTCGACACGCTGGCGCGATGGGGAATTCCTGTCGCGCCTAATCGGATGCGATGCGAGACGATTGCTGAAGTACACGAGTGGGCACGTGACGTGGAACACCGGCTACGTGCCGAGCTTGATTTTGCGATTGACGGCGGTGTCATCAAAGTCGACAACCTGCGGCTGCAAGACGAACTCGGCGTCGTGGGCGGACGCGAGCCGCGTTGGGCAATCGCGCGAAAGTTCGCGCCTGATATCGCTGAAACGCGATTGCTCGACATTCAAGTGAATGTCGGCCGCACCGGCGCGTTGAATCCGTTTGCCATGTTGGAGCCAGTGGAAATCGGGGGTACGACTGTAAAGCTGGCAACGCTGCACAACTTCGACCTCATTCGCGCGAAGGATCTGCGCGTTGGCGACGTCGTACTCGTCAAACGAGCGGGCGACGTTATCCCGCAAGTGATCGGACCAGTGCCGGAAAAGCGTGACGCCGAAAATCCTCCCGCGGTGACCGCGGTCCCGACGCACTGTCCGTCATGCGCAACGCCAGTCGAGCGCGACGAAGAAGAGGTCGCAATCTATTGCCCGAATGTACGCTGCCCCGCGCGCCAGCTCGAGGCGATTGTCCACTTCGCATCGCGCGGTGCGATGGACCTTCGCGGCTTGTCGTATGCGCGCGTGCAGCAGTTCGTCGC
>JBDTXZ010000488.1:0-3805 GCA_040005935.1 bacterium
CATGTATCCGCCGGGATATCCGGCGCTGCTCGCGGCGTGGACTGCAATTGGAGGCAACGGCTTCAGTTGGCTGGTTGTCCTTCAGATCATGCTCGCGGCCGGAACGCTCCTGTTCACCTTTGACGCGTTGCGCCGCATTACCCCTCCATTCGTGGCGCTCGGCACGCTGTTGATTCTTGCGGTCAATCCACACCTGATTCATGCGTCTGGTGCGGTGATGTCCGAGAGTCCATTGGCATTCTGCTTTGCCGCGGCGCTCTGGGCCAGCGTGAGCATGGCGCGTGGCCCGCGCCAGACCGTAGTCCTGATTACGGTCGCTGTGCTCGCGCCAATGATGCGCACCATGGGTGTCGTGCTTCCTGTGGCCATCGTTGCCGATTGGCTTCTTGCGCGCCGCTATCGCGACACCGTGGTGGCCGTTGCGGTGTTCGGCGTAACGGTGGGTTCGCTGTTTGCGTGGACGATGTCGGATCCGGTGGTCGTCACAGGCAATTCCTATGCAGCCGATCTCGTACACAAGGCAGCGGGCCTCCCACTTTGGCACACCGTCCTCAATCGGGTGTTCCGAAACGGATTCTTCTACCTCACGCAGGGCGTTCCTGTCAGCCTGCCCGCGCCGACGATCGCCGGAACGCGCATCGACAATGTGATCGTGTCACTGGTCATCGTTTCGGCGTTTGCGATGGGCCTCATTCCGTCCTTTCGCAAGATTCGAGTTCCGTTGCTGGCGTGCCTTGCCATGGCGGGGCTGCTGTCGATGTGGCCATGGCCGGTTGCCCGATATCTTGTGCCCGCGCTGCCATTGCTCGTTCCCATGCTGTTGCTCGGGATCGCGAGCGCCGGCGAGTGGATTTCCCCTCGAGCGGCGGCAATTGGCGTGCTCGCGTTTGCGCTCGTCGTCTCGGCCGCCGGCGGCACGACAACCGCCACCCGAATCGCAGAGGGTCAGCAGTGCGACCATAACCGGGCTGTTCCAGATTCGAGTCCGGCCTGCATGACACGGGATCAGGCCAGTTTCTTTGGCGTTGTGCAGTACGTAAATGACTCGCTGCCCAAGGACGCTCGGCTGGTCGCGGCGAAGGCCGCGCCGTTGTACTACTACACGAAGCGACGGGCGATTCCGTCAGCGCAACTGACAAACATTGATAGTGCGACCTTCTGGACGAGGTTGCACAACGAGCAGGTGGACTACGTTGTCCTGGGTGCGTTGCACTCCAGCGAGTATCCATCGCTTGCGCATCAACTCGAGCACCGCTGTTCCGATTTGCAGCTCGTCGCCTCGTTTCCGCCGCATACGTACCTGTTTCGTCTTGTGCCACCCGTCGCTGGCGCGACCAACAGCGCGGCAGTGCGCGACGACCGTGCATGTGCGGCGATTCGCAAGTATCAGCACGACGCGCAACCCGTTCCCGAGTAGGTCCTGCGCGTGCCCTCAATAGACGTTTCCGTCGTCGTCGCGTCCTTTCGCGACCTGCAGGTGCTCGATGCCTGCCTGGCGTCGCTCGTGCCGCAGTGCGCGGTGCCCGGTGTCGAGTTGATCGTTGCGCGCGCGGGCGATCCGTCAGCCACTGCAGCACTCGTGTCGGCATACCCATCGGTGCGTTTTGTTCCCGTGCCGCCAGGCACGACGCTTCCGCACATCCGCGGCGCAGGCCTCGCTATCGCAGCGGGGCAAATTGCAGCGCTCACCGAAGATCATTGCGTTGCGCATGCCGCATGGGTCGAAACGCTCAGGCGCTACGTCGGCCACGACGCAGACGTGGTAGGCGGAGGAATGGACAATGCGCAGACTCGCCGAGCGTTGGATTGGGGGGCGTTCTTTGCGGAGTATGGGTTTTTTAGCGCGTTGACCGCGCGCGCCGGCGGGGCGATGCCATTGATCACCGGCGCCAACGTCGCGTATTCGCGTCGCGTGTTGCCAGACGTCGTCGCGTGGATGTGTGATGGCGGTTGGGAGAATGTCGTGCATGATCGGTTGCGGGCGAGTGGTGCAACGTTCGTGTTCGAGCCGGCCGCGCGCGTTGGACAGAACCTCACCTATGGGTTGGGTCCATTCGTCGCCGACCGATACCGCCACGGTCACGACTATGCACGCGTCCGCCTTGCGGAATCGCCAGGCTCGAATCGCTGGGTGCGCGCAGGCGCTACCCTTCTGTTACCACCGTTGCTCACGTGGCGAGTCGCGCGAACGGCCATTGGGTCGAGCAGCCGCGCACTCGCCTTCATCCGTGCTCTCCCGTTCACCTTCGTCTTCTTTGGCGCGTGGGCGGCCGGAGAAGCGGTGGGTTATCTGCGCGGCCCTTCGATTGCCCCTCGCATGACTGCATCATCATGAGCCAAATCAATTCAGGCGCGGGCACCACGCCGCGCATTGCACTTTCGATCGTCGTGCCCAGCGTGAACACGTTGCAAGACGTGGTGCGCGCGCTCACTGCCCTGGAACGCGAAAGCGCCGACGTCGCGCTCGAGATACTCCTCGTCGATCGGCTCGGCGAACACGTCCGCGCGGCGGTGCGGGAGCGGTTTCCGCATGCGCGTGTGCTCGAAGCTCCCGCGACTGCGACGATTCCCGCGATGCGCATAATGGGATTCGACGCCGCGCGCGGAGAGTTCGTGGCGGTCATCGAAGATCACGTAATCGTGCCGCGCGGTTGGGCGCGCGCCCTCATCGACGCGCATCGCAAGGCGCAGGCGGGCGACCCGGGTAAGGAAGCGATCGTTGGCGGATCCGTCGAGAATGCCGCGACCACGAAGCTCGTGGATTGGGCCGCGTTCCTGTGCGAGTACAGTCACTGCATCAACCCAATGCCGGCGGGGCCGAGTGATTGGGTCACAGGCAACAATGTGATTTATCCGCGAGCGCTGCTGGCCAGGTATCGCGACCGGTTGTCGGCGGACCAGTGGGAAAACCACCTGCACGGGATGATGCGTGCCGACGGTGTCGAGTTGATGATGCGGCCCGATATCGTGGTCGGACACGAGAAGTATTACACGGTGGGCGAATATCTCAGCCAGCGCTATCTCTATGCTCGTTCGTACGCTGGGGCGCGTGTCGCGGAGGCGACGTTCGTGAAGCGGCTTGCCTTTGGGATGGCTGCGGCGGCATTGCCGCCGGTGTTGTTCTACCGGACGGTCTCGCGCATTCTGGCGAAGCAGCGCCACCGCGGCGAGTTGGTGAAGAGTCTTCCGCTGTTGGCGGTGTTCGTTACGGCGTGGGCGGCGGGGGAGGTGGTGGGATCGTGGTTCGGCGCGGGCGACTCGCTGCAGAAGGTACGCTAGCTAAGCTAGACGCCTGCATCGAGCTTCAACTCCTTCCCAAGGCGAGCCATTGCGCGTGTGACGCTCATCCCCGCCGCCGCCTTCGACTTGCTCAACCGCTCGGCGATCTCCTCCACGCTGTACCCCAGCTCGACCCGCCAGACGATCAGCTGCCGGTCCGCCGGTCTCAGCCTTTGGAGAGCGCCGAGAAAGTTATCGAGCTTCTCGCGCATGATCGCGGCTTCCAGTGCCGACGGCGCCGAATCCGACGCGTCCTCCGTGAGCTCTTCCGCAATTCCGCGTCGGGCCGACGCGCGAATGAGGTCGCGGATCCGATTGATCACGCTCGTCCGGAGGTACGCCTGCATGCCACCGACCGTCCGATGCTTGAAGTTGTCGATGCCCTTGAGCGTCCGAAGCACCGCGTCCTGGACGATGTCCTCCGTGTCGGCATCGTTGCGTACCGATGGTGGCAGCTTACCGTGCGCCCATTTGCGCACCGTCGGCGCCGCGCGCTCGATGAGAATCATCGCCGCCGACCGGTCGC
>JBDTXZ010000489.1:0-3805 GCA_040005935.1 bacterium
AGGGAAGCAGGTAGAGCTCGTGCAAGGCGCGGTCATCGACGATCTCGTTGACGGATGCGCGCGCAGTCTCGTGTTCGTTCGCGATGAAGTGCTTCGCCATCGCGATCACGCCATGCGCTTGAATGGCGCGAATCTCGGCGACCGCCATCGTTCCGGTGAGGAAGGGGTCCTCGCCGAAGTACTCGAAATTACGACCTCCTTGCGGAACGCGCGCCAGGTTCAGCCCCGGACCTTCGAGAACATGCAACGCGAGGTCGCGCGTCTCCTGGCCGATCACGTCACCGAAGTGCGTCGCAACGCTGCGGTCGAACGAGGCGGCCACTGCCATACCCGACGGGAGTTGCGTCGCCTTCGGCGAGGTGATGCCCATGAATGCGGAGAAGGGAAGCCCGGCTTGATTCGGCGGCGCGCAGTCGCTCTGGCCGACTCCCACTGGGCCGTTCGTAATACGGAACGTAGGAATGCGGAGTCGAGGAATGCCGGTCACATGTCGCGCGCCGAAGCATTGCGGCAACTCGGCGACGATGCCAGGCGACCCGGTGAGCTGCGCGAACTTGTCATCGCGCGTCATCGCGGCGAGCAGCAGTGCCGTTCGCCGCTCCGGCGCGAGGGCGGTGTTCATCCATGAGAGCGGCGCGTCAGGCTGCTGACTACGCGCGACGCCCGGAACGCAGAGCGAGGTGATGACGAGTGTGTATCGAGCGACGCGAATGATCCCTTCCCGGCTACGCAGCATTCGTCTCGCTCCGGTCGCGAAGATTACTCGGCAGAACGAGTGGCAAGAGCAATGTCATCGCGCGCTCGACTGTCTTTCGATCCCTGGTGTTCAACTGCTCGAGCAATTCGGCCATGCGCGTCATCGCCGGTTCCGCAGCCTTCTCCACCGTTTTCCTCCCCTTGGCGGTGATGCTCAACGTCAACTTGCGCCGGTTTTCCGGTACGACGTTCCGAACGGCCCAGCGCTGTTGCACCAACTCTTCGACCACCTTGGATGTGGTCGGCATTTGCAGGCCGAGATGGTCGGCCAGTTCCGAGAGGGATGCGCCCGGGCTTTCGATCAGGAACCCCAGCGATCGCATTTGCGAGAGCGTCAGATCCCGTGTCTGCGTCCGTGCCACTTCCGCCTTGACCATTCCGAGCACGCGCCACGCCGTCTCGATGACCGAGTGCGCCGCCGCCTGCGCGGCAAGTGTTTCATCATGAAACTGTTTCATGGCCAGAGCATACGACGTCCGGGGCCGGAGCGCAAGGAGGCACCCGCTTACAGGCCGAGTGCGGCCAATTGGCCGGCTGCCCTTTGAGCTGCCGCGATCGATGGACGCGGTGCGCGCGCAAAAGCCGGACGTTCCGCACGACAGTCCGTCGCCACTTTACCCGACCGGATATCGGTGGTCAGCGTCGAATCGCAGGTTCCCGGACAAGTGACCTCACGCTTCGTCGAACACATAGCCCACACCTCGCCGCGCATCCAGGCGACTCGTCGCTTTCAGCGCGACCAACTTCGCCCGAAGTCGTGAGACGTTTACGTCCAACATGTTCGTGTTGGGATCGAAGTCAAAGCGCCACACCGTCTTCAGCAGACTTTCACGCGTCAGCGTCTTGCCACGGTTCTGCATGAAGGTCTCGAGCAACGAGAACTCCTTCACCGTCAGGCTCAGCGCCACGCCGCCTACCGTTGCGTGTCGCTCCATGCGGTGTAGCACCACGTTGCCGCAGACGAGCTGAGTCGATTGCACCAGCTGGCCGCGACGCGTCAACGCACGGATGCGAGCCGTCAGCTCGACGGCTTGATACGGCTTCGTCAAATAGTCGTCGGCGCCGGCGTCGAGCGCGCCAACCGTCACGTCGACATCATCCTCGCCGCTCAGGATCAGCACCGGCGTGGTCTGGCTGCGCTCGCGAATCGCCTTCAGGACGTTCATCCCATGGCCGTCGGGAAGGATCATGTCCAGCACGATGAGCGTATAATCATTCGCCCGGGCGAGGCGCACGCCCTCATTTGCCGTGAGCGCAACGTCGACGTCAAACCGCTCTTGCTCGAGCAGCCGCCGATTGAGTTCCGCGATGTGTTGTTGATCCTCTACGACGAGGGCGCGCATTCACGTGTCCGCTTTCGGGATGTGGTCGATTCAGCCCAATGATAATATCGGCGCGTTAGCGCAGGAATCGCTTAGCGACCTGCTCCAACCGGTCATCGTTGGCGCGTTCGGCCTCGACGAGCATCTCCTCGACGAACGCCTTGAGACGCGGCTCGCCCCAGTAGTACCCCGTGGCACGCTCCGCGAGTTGCGTCTCGTTTACGCGCGCCGCCTCGAGCAGCGCGCGTGCGGCCGCCCGGTCGAAATCGGGATCATCCCGTTCCGGCAGGTCGTAATTGCGGCGAGGCATCTCGCCTTCCGCATCGTCTCTTAGAAATGCACGTGACACGATTGTCCTCCTCTGGCTGCCAGGGCGCCCGACTGACCGATAACAAGATAGTACCTTGTAATCGCGAATCAGCATGCCACGCACGGGGCCCCCGCAGGCCAGCCCAGCGTCCATGGAGTGACGCCGAGTCGCTGGAGCAACTGGCGCAGTTGCTGCGGATTGTTCAGTTGTAGCCCGATAGCCTTGTTTAGTGCGTCCTTCGCCGACGCGGTGTCTCCGTCCTGTAGCAGCACCTGCGCCATCGACTGGTAGGTCAACGCAGACTTGTCGTAGAACTCAAGATTCAACGTGAGAAGCGCCATCGCCGTCGGACGTTGATTCAGCCGCGCGAGATCGGTGGCTGCCCACTGCGAGCGCGCCTTCGCTGAAATCATATGCGGCTGCGCCATAGTACCTGGCGCGTAAGCCGCGATAGAGCGCGATTGCCGAGTCCGCACCTTTCGCGTCGGCCGCATTGGCGAGCGCGGCACGCAGCGTCTGCGGCTTTGCCAGCCCGTGATGACAGGTCTCGCACTTCAGGAGGCGGACCGCCCGCCGGAGGAGGTGCAGCCGCACGGGGCATTCGCGTCTTCAATGTGGGCACTGCTCACACCGTACACCGAGCGCTGCAGTGAAGGAGTTCCTCAACGCGATGACTTGCGGACGAGGTGTGTCTTTCGGCAGGCACCTGAAGGTTCTCCGGCGGCTCGCCTCCGCGACCGGGCTGCCCACCTAGCAGCGCAGGAACAGCGACACCGGACAACGCGATCAAGACGAGACTTCTCAGGTGCCTACACCGGATTCCCCTCGGGTGGCGCGCATTGCACATCAAGAAATCGTACCGGAAATCACACTCGGCCGTTGGGGCTCGGCAATGGGGCCGCGTCGAGATTGCAGGCGATCGATTGACTCAGTGCGTCGGCCTTCCGGGGGCGCACGGTAGATCTCTGCCTACCAGGGAGTAGTAATCCGCGGGCATCCGCCAAATCCGCGTAGATCCGCGTTGGCGTCGTTGACGCCGTTATCGAAGTCGCCGTCATCGAAGTCGGTGGGACGGCTTAACGCGGATGTACGCGAATGTGGCGGATCGACGCGGATCCTCGGCGACGACTCCACTGTTCGCACGCCTCCGCGCAGCGCGCGTTCGATCGCCTGACCGAGAGATCCCGCAGTGGCACTTTGAAAGGGACGATAGCTGAACCACAGATCCCGACATTCTTGCGCTGTTCTCGCGCTTGCGGGATGACATCCGTTCCAAGCCCCAAGCATTCTGTTTACTACCATCGATGCGCGGGCGCAAAAAGGCCTCCCGTGAGGGAGGCCCGATACAAGGGGTGAAGTTACAGGCTACCTGCGCCGACCAAACGTCGGCTGCCCAGTGGGAAGAGGCATGGAGAAA
>JBDTXZ010000490.1:0-3802 GCA_040005935.1 bacterium
GTCATTCGTCGCCGACACGCGTGAAGCTCGGGTGGCACTGGAGCGAGTTGGGCGATCGGCTGGCGGACAATGACGGTGCGGAATTGGCTGGCCGGCAAGGCTCGGTACCGCGCCTTGCCGTATGCTGCGGGCATTCTCGTCTTCTCCCTGAGCGTGGCGTTCGCCATCACGTTGCAGCGTCGCGAGAATGCCGACATCGAACGGGCGGCCATGTTCAAGGCGCGCGCGCTCGCGGGGCTCACGGCCAATAGCATCGGCAACAACGTGAAGGAGCTCGTTCGCCTGGCCAGCAGTTGGCAGGCCAACGCCTCGTCACGCATCGCGTGGGAATCGGCGGCACTGCGAGCAATCGAGGTGGGCGAATTTCGCTCGATCGCGTGGGTCGACACATCGGGTCGAACCGTCGCCGCAGTCCCTGACGAAAGCGGCGCAATTGCACCGCTCGAGCCGCGCTTCGCGGCTGTGCGTGCAGAGATGGCGCGCGCCGCGCGCGCGACCGGACGGGTATCCACCAGCGCGCCCCTCTTCAGCGATGCTGGAATTTCCATGATCGTTTCAGCAGTACCAACCGCGCGTGGCGACGCCGCCATCGTGGGCGAAAGTGCCTTGCCCAGCCTCTTGCAGCAGAGCATCGATGAGCCGGAAGCATTGGGTTACTCGTTCGCGCTCTCTTCGGGCTCGCGTGAGCTTTACGCGCGCATCGTCGGCACGCGTGCGCTCGAGGAGAGATGGGCTCAGGATGCGTACCTGACGGATGTCCCCGGTGGTTGGCGGATTCGCGCGTGGCCCACATCGGCCGAGCTTGCGCAGCGCAATTCGCATCTTCCGGAAGCGATGTTCCTTGCCGGCGTGATCTTCGCGACGTGCACGACTGGCATGATGTTGCTTTTTCAGATGTCCGACCGGCGCGCGTTCGCATTGTCTGCGGCGAACACGCGCCTGGAGGATGAGATTGGCGAGCGCGAACGTGCGCAGTTGGCGCTCGAGCAGAGCGAGGAGCAGCTCCGACAGTCGCAGAAGATGGAAGCCGTGGGGCGTCTCGCTGGCGGCATTGCGCACGACTTCAACAACCTGCTCACCGCCATCAACGGATACGCGGACTTTCTCCTGGCCGACATCGAGCGCGGTGATCCGCGCCGAGACGACGTTCGTGAGATCAAAAAGGCGGCGACGCGTGCCGGAGCGTTGACCACGCAGCTGCTTGCCTTCAGTCGGCGACAGATCCGCCAACCGCGTTCACTCGACCTGAACGCCGTGCTGACAGATCTCGACCGCATGTTGTGCCGAGTGATCGGCGAGGACGTCACCATAAATTGGCGGCCGAGCGAGCGGTTGGGCACGGTGAAAGCCGATCCGTCGGAGATCGAGCAGGTGTTGCTCAACCTTGTCGTCAATGCCGGCGACGCCATGCCGAATGGCGGCACCATTACGGTCACCACCAGCACGGTGGAGTTCGAGGGTGTGACGGCACGACCCCAGCTTCCGCCTGGGCTGTATGTGCGACTGATCGTCAGTGACACCGGCATGGGAATGAATGCCGTGACGCGCGAGCGAATCTTCGAGCCCTTTTTCACCACCAAGGGTCCGGGAAAGGGCACTGGACTCGGTTTGTCCACCGTTTACGCGATCGTCCAAAATCTCAAGGGCGCAATCGAGGTGGAGAGCGCGGTTGGCAAGGGAACTACGTTTACGGTCTATCTTCCTCGCCACGAAGCGCCGGCCGATCTCATTGGATCGGGTACGATGGCGACGTTGGCGCCGCGCGGCGTCGAGACGGTGTTGCTCGTCGAGGATGAGGAGGGTGTTCGCGCACTCGGCGCGCGTATTCTCGAGCGGCACGGGTACACGGTCATCGAGGCTCGGAATGGGCGCGATGCGCTGGCGGTGGTTTCGCAGCATGTCGGCCACATCGACCTCCTATTGACGGATGTGGTGATGCCAGAGATGGGTGGGAAGCAGCTGGCGGAGGCGTTGGTTGCACGCGACGCGGCGATCCGGGTGTTGTTTATCTCTGGTTACACGGACGGCGACATCAGTCGTCGTGGCGAGCTCGATCCGTGTACGGCGTTCCTGCAAAAGCCGTTTACTGCGCGTGGGTTGTTGGGTCGTGTGCGGGAAGTGCTGGACGGCGTGGAAGCGGCGGCGTAACGGACCTGGCCGATCGGCTTCTCTCGTCAGTGGCCGATGGATAGCTTCCTCGTTACCTCGCTCGCGTTTTCCCCTCTCTCCTGCTCAATGCCCCGCGCACTAGTCACCGGAGTTACCGGTCAGGACGGTTCGTATCTCGTTGAATTGCTCCTCTCGAAGGGCTATGAAGTTCACGGGATCATCAGACGTTCGTCATCGTTCAACACCTCGCGCCTGGATCATCTGTACGCCGATCCGCACGAGCGCGGCGTTCGTCTTTTTCTCCACTATGGTGACCTGACTGACGGCGGTACGTTGCGCCGCCTCATTCATTCGATCGCGCCCGACGAGCTCTACCATCTCGCGGCACAGAGCCACGTTCGTGTGTCATTCGACGAGCCCGAGTATACGGCGGATGTCGTCGGACTCGGCACACTTCGGGTGCTTGAGTCCGTACGCGACTTCGAGCAGCAGCGGGGACGGCAGATTCGCATCTACCAGGCAGGCAGCTCGGAAATGTACGGTGCGGCTCCGGCGCCGCAGGACGAACGCACGCCTTTCTACCCGCGTAGCCCATACGCGGTGAGCAAGGTCGCGGCGCATTGGTTCGCGATCAACTACCGCGAAGCGTATCGCTTGTTCGTCTCCAATGGAATTCTCTTCAATCACGAGAGCCCCCGGCGCGGCGAGACGTTCGTGACGCGCAAGGTGACTCGCGCCGTTGGCCGGATCAAGCTCGGGCTTCAGGACAAGCTATTCCTCGGCAACCTCGAGTCGAAGCGCGACTGGGGGTTCGCCGGCGACTACGTGGATGCGATGTGGCGGATTCTCCAGGCGCCGACCCCGGACGATTTCGTCATTGCAACTGGCGAGACGCACACGGTGCGAGAGTTCGTCGAGAAGGCGTTTGGCTGCGTTGGACTGGACTGGCAACAACATGTCGCATATGACGCGCGGTACAATCGTCCAACGGAAGTGGACGTGCTCCAGGGCGACGCATCAAAAGCTCGACGTGAACTGGGATGGGAACCCAAAGTGGGCTTCGACGAGCTCGTAACGATGATGGTGCACGCGGACCTCGAGTTGGCGGAGCGTGAGCGTGCAGCCAAGCGATAAGATCTTCGTTGCGGGTCACCGGGGGCTCGTCGGATCGGCGCTCGTGCGCCGGCTCCGGGCACTTGGCTTCAACAATCTCGTGTTCCGTTCGAGGGATGAGCTGGATCTCGAGGACATCCGCGCCGTTCGAGCATTCTTCGAGGCCGAGCGGCCGACTCATGTCTTTCTCGCGGCTGCGAGAGTGGGTGGAATTCTCGCCAACAACACGTACCCGGCGGACTTTATTCACGACAACCTGCTCGTGCAGATTGCGGTGATCGAAGCAGCGCATGCGACGAAGATCGAGAAGATGATCTTCCTCGGCAGCTCGTGCATCTATCCCAAGTTCGCGGAGCAGCCCATTCGTGAAGAGGCGCTGCTCACGGGCGAGTTGGAGCCGACGAACGAGGCGTATGCGATCGCGAAGATCGCGGGCGTGCTCATGTGCCGGAGCTACAATCGCCAGCATGGCACGCGGTTCCTGAGTGTGATGCCGACCAACCTTTACGGCGACGGCGACAACTTCGAGCGCGAGGGCAGTCACGTTCTGCCGGCGCTCATTCGTCGCTTTCATGACGCG
>JBDTXZ010000491.1:0-3795 GCA_040005935.1 bacterium
GGACGAACCGCAACGGGAACCGTTCGAACGGAAGCGAGATCCGCTTCTCCGTAGGTGTTGCCCGAAGGTGTTACGGCGTCGGGGCGGAGGCTCCCGCCGGAGCTGGACGGTACGATGTGAGATAGAGGTTGATGGACCCGAACGAAAGACCGGACTTCATCTGCAGCATGATGCGATTCTTGTCGTCCGAAAGCCAGAGCTCCGCGCGGCCGTTCTCGGAGAAGATGCCGGGCGTCTTGATGATCGGCTGGATCACAATGGCAGGGAAGCGACCAGCGGGCACATCGATCGTGTCCTTGCGAACGACCTTGATGGTGACCGGATTGCGGTCCGGCTTGAAGTAGCGCTCGAACGTGTACGTCTGGCCAACGACGAGAGGAATGGTGCGAACAAAGTAGAGAAAGGAGCCATCGTCGAGGGGCGCGCGGACACTCGTCATGGCCGTATCGCTGCCATGCTCGTACACAGCGCGTTCGGGATAGATCTCGAAAACCTGTTCGACATCGCGATGGCCCTCGTTCTGGTCCTTTCGAAATCGAAGCGAATTGCCGGTGCGCCGATCGATCCAGCTCTCGAACGTGTCGTCGACCTGGTAGACGAACTTCAGGCCCCCGTGGATCTGCATGACGGTGTGCCATGTGTCGCGGCCCCGCACGTCCTGCACGTCGGCAACTTCCATCGAAGCGTTGCCAACGTGCATTTTTCCAAACCGCAGGTCGTATTCCATTCGTTCGCCAACACCAAACGGCACGCGCAAGTGTTCGCCATCTTGCGCTCGTGCGGGCAGCACGAGCAGCAGGGAGAGAGCGACTGCGCACCGTAAGAATGGGAGCAGCGAAATCGTCATGCGCTCCGGGCGCGGACGCTCCGACCGCGGGCGCCGCGTGCGAATCGGAAGAGGCTCATCGCATCGGCCCACGCGCGCACGCGAGTTTCGCGAGCTCGGACGTCGTAGCGCGGCGCGAGTTCCACTGTTTCGACTCGCCTGGCGTGCGGAGCGGCGCGAAGAAGCAGGTCGACGTTGGCAATCCAGCCCTCGCCGGCGAGCAACGGTGCGTCGCCGCGCTCCTTGATCAGGTCGCGAATGACGGACACGCGAAACAGTCGCAACGAGCCAAAGGGATCGCGTACGCCGTCGACGGAGACGAAGGGCCGCACGAGCCACGGCGCCACGCGCCGGAGCGTGCGCACTGGCTGAGGCACCGTGAGCGCATCGACGGGCCGTTCGGCGACGACGACGTCGGCCCCGCCGTCGAAGCGCTTGATCAATTCCGGCAGATGCTCCGGTTGGTCTGTAAAGTCGGCTTGCAGGATCACGACCGCGTCGCGGCGCGGATACCTCGTACGGCGAGACGCTTCTCGGCACAGCTTGTCGACCGCCGCTGCGTAACCCGACCGCTTGCCAGTTAGCACGGTCAGCGGCATGACCTTGTGATACGGCTCGAGTATCTCCGTGGTGGCGTCGGTGCTCCCGTCGTCGTACACGAGCACCTCGTATTCGCGCGGTTGCTCCTGGAATACCTTGCGCAGGCGCCAGAGCAACAACCCGATGGTTGGCGCTTCGTTGAAAGCGGGAATGCAGAAGTAGAGCACGTGGTCCTCGATACGCGAGACAATACCGCCAACGAAAGGTAGGCGGTTTACTACAGCAAACCCACCCTTGGAAAGGAAGCCAGCCGGAGAACGAATGATACCCAGAAGGTGCGTGCGCGTTCGTCTGACCGTGCTTGCCGCTCACGCATGCACCGAATAGCCTTCGCGCGCAGACTGCCGGTGCGGATCCTTCGACTCGCTTCGCTCGCTCAGGATGACAGTCGTCGCTCACTCGCTCAGGATGACAGTCGTTGCCAAACTCGGGAGTTCAGTCATGCGTCACCCAATCGTCACGGCGCTTCTGGCGCTCGCAGCCTGTTCGTCGGCGCCCCGTGTGCCCATGCCAGCGCCAATTGCCGCACCGAGTGGTGAGATCACCGCGGTCGAGTTGCGTGGCGATCTCCTTGCCTTCTCGAACGACTCGATGCGCGGGCGAGAAACCGGTACGGAGGACGCGACACGTGCCGCGCAGTTCCTTGCCTCGAGGGTGCAGCGACTAGGGCTCGAGCCGGCGGGCGACAGCATGTTTTTGCAACGCGTTCCGCTGCAACGCGAATCGTTCACCGCGGCATCGCAGATCGTCGTCGAGGAGCGGGGCGGTTCGAAGGCTCTGCGAATCGGTACGGATGTGGTGCCGTTGATGAATCTTGGACCCGGCGTGCCTCCGACGAAACGCCGAGCCGAAGGGGAGATTGTGTTCGTCGGGTATGGCGTGTCGATGAAGAAGCCAAAGCGCGACGACCTCGCGGGGCTCGATCTCGAGGGGAAAATTGTCGTCGTCCTGAATGGTGCGCCCGAAGGTACGGACAGCGCGACGCGCGCGACGATGGAGGCAGAGACCGCAATTAGCGGGAGGCTCGCGCAGATACTTCCGATGCGTCCTGCGGCAGTCGTCGTGCTTCTCGCGGGAAAGGGATCCGCAATATTCGATAACCTCGCGCCCGAGTTGACCCGCGCGGTAACCGCGCGGACGACGAGCGCGGAAATTCCCGAATCAGAACGGCAACTGCCGATGATCCTGCTCGGTGTTCCTCGTGTGGGCTCGCCACTGTTGCCAAGCGGTTGGCCGGCAGACGACCGCCCGCAGGTTCTTGCTGGACGCAGGCTTGTCGCGCGCGTTGCACAGGAGCGTGCTCCTTTTACGGCGTACAATGTTGTCGCGATCGTGCGCGGGAGTGACCCGTCATTGCGCAGCACGTACGTGGCGCTGGGTGCGCACTACGATCACATCGGCGTTGTTGCGCCCGTGAATGGCGACTCGATTGCGAATGGAGCGGACGATGACGGATCGGGGACGGTCTCGTTGCTCGCGATTGCGCGCGAACTGCAGCAGTCAGCGGTCAAGCCAAAGCGGTCGACGCTGTTCGTGTGGCACGTCGGTGAAGAGAAGGGGTTGTTGGGATCCGCCCACTTCACGGAGCATCCGACGGTGCCGATCGATTCGATCGTTGCGCAGTTGAATGCGGACATGATCGGACGAAACGCGCCTTCGCTTCTTTACACTGTTGGGCCGAAAGCCGCGCCGAATGGACAGAGCAAGCGGCTTGGCGCAATCGTGGACAGCGTGAATGCGACGGAGGCATCGCCTTTCGTGATTAACCGCGAGTGGGATTCCGCGACGCATCCCGAGCACATCTACGAACGCAGCGATCACTTCAATTATGCGCGCAAGGGTATCCCGATCGTCTTCTTCACGACGGGTCTGCACGACGACTATCACAAGCCGAGCGACGATCCGTCGAAGATCGATTACGACAAGTTGGCGCGTGTAGCGCGATTGATTCGCGACGTGGCCGTCACGGTTGGCAACAGCGTGGTGCGGCCGCGGTAGTTCTGATCTCAAACTGAGTGCGGACCAAGTGCAGGTCCTTCGCGGCGCTCAGGACGACAAAACGGTGCGCGCTCAGGATGACAAAATCAGCAGTCGCGATGCACGAGTGCCAACATTGTGCGCCGAGAGCGATTCGATCGTCACTCAATTAGCAGCGGCATCTGCCGAGACTACTGAACGAGTGAATGCGTCGAACCGTTCATCGGAGGAGTCATGATTCTCGCGAACACGCGACATCATCTTACGCGCAGCGACGCGGAGCTCGTCGCTCGACTCATTGCACGCGATTCCGGCACCGAGCTCAGTGTCGTCGAGCGACAGCTTGCCGATTACGGGATCGACGACGTCCTCGATGATCCGCGACTCCCGGG
>JBDTXZ010000492.1:0-3792 GCA_040005935.1 bacterium
CGGCGCGGCGGCGGGTGCGGCGCACATGGGCATGCGTCCGGTCGTGGAGATGCAGTTCATCGACTTCATTGCCAACGCGTACGATATGCTCACCAACTATGTGGCGACGGCGCGCTATCGCGCCTTCCTGCCGTGTCCGATGGTGGTGCGTGGTCCAAGCGGCGGGTACGTCCGGGGCGGGCCCTTCCACTCGCAGAATCCCGAGGCCGGCTTCATTCATACACCTGGACTCAAGGTCGTCTACCCGGCCACCGCTGAGGATGCCAAGGGGCTGATGAAGGCCGCCATTCGCGATGACGACTGCGTGCTCTTCTTCGAACACAAGTACTTGTACCGCCGCATCAAGGGTGAAATGCCCGCGGGAGATCACGTCGTGCCAATTGGCAAGGCGCGCGTCGCGCGAGAAGGGACCGACCTCTCGATCATCACGTATGCGGCAACGGTCTACAAAGCCCTCGATGCGGCCGAGCAGCTCGAGCGTGAAGACGGTCTGAGCGTCGAGGTGGTTGACCTCCGGTCGCTCGCGCCACTCGATGACGAGGCAATCGCCGCGACGGTGAAGAAGACCAATCGCGTCCTCATCGTGCATGAGGACACTCGCACGGGCGGAATTGCCGGCGAGATCACGGCGCGTATCAACGAGTCGTGCTTCGAGTGGCTCGACGCGCCCGTCTTGCGCGTCACTGCGCACGACGTGCCCCTCCCATACGCGCCGAGCCTGGAAGATTTCGTCCTTCCTCAGGTGGCAGACATCGTTGTGGCGGCGCGGCGGCTCGCCGCGTACTGACAAATGCGGGACACGGATAATTTGGGCCCCGAGGCGTCGGGGCAGACGAGCGAGGGGGTTTGGCCTTATGTTGGGGTTGGTTGCCTGACAGCGGTCAGCGGCATGATGGGTTGCGCGATGATCGCCGTGCTGGTGGCGAAGATCGTCGGATTCGCAAGCCATTGTACCGCTGACGCCGAGACTGGTGCGCCGTGCAACTGGCTGACGTATGCAGTTCGGGGCGGACTCTTGGGCTTGATTGTAGTTCCGACGATTGTAATCAGACGGATGCGGAGAGCTCGTGCCGCGTCTCGTAACTCAGAGTGAGAGGACATCGCAGTGGCTCGCGTTGACATCATCATGCCCCAGATGGGCGAATCGATCGCCGAGGGGACGCTGTCGAAGTGGCTGAAGAAGGTTGGCGACGAGGTAAAGCGGGACGAGCCGATTTTCGAGATCAGCACCGACAAGGTGGACGCCGAGATTCCGGCGCCCTCGGCGGGGGTGCTCGTCGAGATAATTGTCAAGGAAGGCGAGACGGTGGCGGTTCAGACCGTCGTTGCACGCATCGAGACGGAGAAGGGCGCGTCGATCGCTCCGGTGGCGAGCAGTCCGGCGCCCTCCGTGGCCGTTGCCTTGGGGCCCCCCCCCAGTGCGAAAGCTACTCCTGCCCCCGCCGTCGCATCGCATCAATACAACGCACCAAACATCCCTCCCGCTCCTGGTCCGACGGCCGGCAACGGTCTTGATGATCGCCTGCGGACCAAGTCCTCACCGCTCGTGCGAAAGATTGCGGCCGAACACGGCTTGGAAATCGCCGCGATGCAAGGGAGCGGCATTCAAGGCCGTGTCACAAAGCGCGACATTGAGCAGTACATCGCCTCCGGTGCCCAGCCAGCGCCAGTCGTGCAGCGCGCATCAATGCACGCGCCGGCAGGGGCCGCCCAGCATGGCCCGACGCCCGAACCATGGCCCGGCGACAAAATCGAGGCGATGTCGAAGATCCGGTCGCTCACCAGCGATCACATGGTCGCCTCGCGGCACACCAACGCGCATGTCACGTCGTTCTTCGAAATTGACTTGACGCGTGTTGCTCGCATTCGACAGGCAAATCGCACAGCGTTCGAAGAGCAGACCGGCCAAAAGCTCACGTTCCTGCCGTTCATCATCAAGACCGTTGTGGACACGCTCAAGCAGTTCCCCGTTCTCAACGCCGCAGTGTCCGGCTCGAGTATCATCTATCGCCGGCAATACAACATCGGAATTGCCGTCGCGCTCGATTGGGGCCTTATTGTTCCCGTCATCAAGAATGCGGACGACCTTTCGCTGTCGGGATTGACCAAGTCGCTCAATGACCTCGCTGATCGGGCGCGGACCAAGCGACTGAAGCCAGAGGAAGTCCAGCAGGCAACGTTCACGATCACGAATCCCGGCGTATTCGGCTCCCTCATGGGGACGCCGATCATTCCGCTCGGCACGTCGGCCATCCTCGGACTCGGCGCCATCGAGAAGCGGCCAAAGGTGATACGTGGCGCGGACGGTGAGGACACCATCGCGATTCGCACCTGCGCGTACTTCTCGCTGTCGTTCGACCACCGCATCGTGGACGGATCGGATGCGGACAAATTCCTCGCGGCCGTCAAGAAGGGCCTCGAGTCATTCCCCGATAACGCGATCTGATAATGCCGCGTTTCCTCACGATTCAGCGCACGCTCGTGACGCCGCCGGATCGCGTGAAGTTCTCCGAGCGGCTCCTGCGCAAACGTGACTACTACGCGTCCGCTGGCTGCCGCTACTGGGTGTTCGAGGAGACGGGACTGCGGGGTGCGTTTCTCGAATTCTGCGAAGCGCCTGATGCCGACACCCTCGCGCGTGCACACGCGTCGGCGCCAGAGCGCGTGCTCGACCCCGCCCGCATTTACCACGAAGTGGAGCTGCCGTAATCATGCCGACTCGCACCATCACACTCGACGGTCGCGCCTGGCGCGTGACACCGTCCGGTAAGGTCACCCAGTACGACCGCGACGAATTCGCGCTATTGTTCATCTCCGGTTCAGGAGACGACCGCGAAGTGCGCGTCACGCGCTACTCGCCACAGGGCACGCGCTCGCGAGAGCTGGCCTTGGCTGAGATGCCTGACGCCGATCTCGCGCGGTTGTTCGCGCAGTCGCAACCGAGTGAGATGTCACCCGAGGCTGGTTACGCACCGTGACCGCTCTCGCAGCGCCGTCGTTCGTCGATCTGCACATGCACTCCACTGCGTCCGACGGATCGCGAACCCCAGCTGATGTCGTGCGCGCGGCACTGGCGGCCGGCCTTATCGCAATTGCGCTCACGGACCACGACACCGTCGGTGGTCTGGCCGAGGCGCAGGCTGCGGGGGCTGAGCTCGGCGTGCGCATCGTGAATGGCGTCGAGCTGAGTGCAGTCGAGGGCGATGCCGAAACGCATCTGCTGGGACTCCACCTGCGCGATGTGCTCGTCATCGAGCGCGAACTCGGCGCGTTGCGCGACATGCGCGAGCGCCGTGGGCAGACCATTGTCGAAAAGCTCATCGCGCTGGGAGTGAATGTGACGTTCGACGACGTGCTCTCGCAGGCAGGAGGCGGCGCCGTCGGGCGGCCACATGTGGCGCGCGCGCTCGTCGCGGATGGCTGGGCCACTGACGTGCGCGATGCGTTCGATCGCTATCTCGGCGCCGGAAAGCCCGCGTATGTCGCGAAGGACCAACTCACGATGGCGGACGCCATTGCGATCATTCACTCCGCCGGCGGCATCGCGGTGCTTGCGCATCCCGGACCGGCTGGCACACGCGAGCGGCTCACTGCGCTCCGCGCGCTTGGCTTGGACGGCGTTGAAGTCAAGCACCCCGGTCACTCGCCGAGCGACACTGCCCGGTTGAACACCTTGTCGGCGCAACTTGGCTTGGTGATGAGTGGCGGATCGGATTGGCATGGCGCGGCGGACGGACCGCGCACAATCGGCATGATGCAGGTGCCCGAGGAATGGCTCGCCCTGCAGGACGC
>JBDTXZ010000493.1:0-3788 GCA_040005935.1 bacterium
AACAGGAAGGCGTCGTCGAATCCGCCCACCTCGGCGAGGACGTCGCGGCGGACCATCAGGGACTGCGTCGTCGCGGTCGCGGCGAATTCGAGAAGCAGTTCAGCGATCCAACCCGAATGCGCGACGTATGGTTTGCCAGCGCGCTGCGGAATGGGCGAGCCACTCGCATCGATGAATTCAAATCCGGTGCAGCTCCACCCACACTCAGGATGCAACGCCGCGCGGAGCAGTTGCAGTTCAAGTTTTCCTGGATGCCAGAGATCATCGGAGTCCAGGAATGCAACCCAGGTTCCCCTGGCTTGCGCGACTGCGGCGTTGCGTACTCTCGCGGCATTACCGCAGTGCGCGAGCATCAGGGGTCGCACCCTCGGATCGCGGACCTCGGAGAGGTATTGGCGCGTTTCGTCCGTTGAGCCATCGTCCGCGACGATCAGCTCCCAGTCTCCAAAGGTCTGGCTCACCACGGACGCCACGGCTTCTCGAAGCAGCGCCTCGCGATTATAAGTCGGAATCACGATCGAGACGACCGGCATAGACGCTTAAGACCGCTTGGAGATAGGTTTGCACGCGCTTGTGCACTTTCTTCGGGCGATTTCTGCCCACGCTTCCCGCAACCTGCCCTGCAATCATACTCATGGAAGGGTCTCGGCACATCGCGATGTGCGGTACGCCGAGCGACAATCCGAAAGCCGTCTCTGATCTCGGGGTGCACCACCGTGCAGAAGCCATCACCTTGAGCGACCTGCCTGACGAATGAAGCTTGCCCTTCTGATGCCGGGCGGTGTCGACCGAACCGGCGAGGATCGCGTAATACACGCCTTTCTCTGGCTGATCGAACGCCTCGCGAGACGGCATGAAGTGCACGTTTTCGCCCTCAACCAGGAACAGCGTCCGGGCGAATGGCCGTTGCTCGGCGCCCACGTGCATAACATTGGAATGGTTGGCAGTTGGCGGCGGCGACTTCTGGCCACCTTTGCGAACGAGCACCGCCGTTCACCCTTTCACGTCGTTCATGGCTTCTTCGGATGGGGCGGCACGTACGGCGCGTTGCTTGGATGGCGACATCGTCTGCCTGTGCTGTTTCACCCAGAGGGAGGCGAGTTCGTAGCCATGACGGACATCGGATACGGAATGCGTGGCACAGCACGCGGTCGACTCGAGCTCCGCGTCGCTGTTGCCGGTGCAGACCGCATAACAGTTGCGTCGGCATACATGCAGCGGCTCGCGGCCCCATTGCACATCCAGGCAGAACGAGTCCCCATTGGTGCCGCGCTCGACCGCTGGCCAGCGCGTGCGCCTCGGGACCGTGTCACATCGCAACCGGCACAGCTGCTCCACGTGGGTGACATCCGCCCCGTAAAGGGCCAGGCAACACTCCTCGAAGCGGCGAGCCTGATGCAGGACGCTGGTTTAGACTTCAAGCTCGACATCGCTGGGTTCGACACCATGAATGGTGAGATGCACCACTCCGTTCATGCCCTCGCGCTCGGCGACAAACTCCACTGGCACGGTGTGCTGCGCCGCAGCGCGCTTAGAGCCTTGATGGATCGCGCCGACATTCTCCTGATGACATCACGTCACGAAGCCGGACCGCTCGTTGTGTTAGAGGCGGCCGTGGCAGGTGTGCCCACCGTCGGCACGAGCGTCGGACACATTGCCGATTGGGCGCCTACGGCAGCAGTCACGGTTCCAGTGGGCAATGCAGACGCACTTGCGCGAGAAACCATTGCATTGCTTTCGGACGAACCACGACGTCTCGCAATCGCTCGCGAGGCACAACGCCTCGCCGTTGCCATCGACGCCGACAGCACCGCCGCGTCCTTCGAACGCATTTACGCCGAGCTGTGTGTATCGTGAACCAGCACGTCGTCGATTTCATTCCGACTGCTGATCCGCTGCTCCGACATCCTCGGCTCGAATACTCCGTCGAATTCTGCGTTCTCGGTCTTCGTACGCTCTTCGAGTCCAACAGCCAATATGTCATCGACGTCGTTGGTGAAACGTTCGGCGGATGGCGAGGGCAAAGCTTGGACGTGCAGGCTGCTGACGAAGTGGTGCAAGTGGTGCGCGTCAAGCTCATCGTTCACGACCATGCCGACAGCGCGGACGTTGATGCGCCTGTTCGTCACGTCAGCACAGACGATGGGCGTCTCCTCGTGCATTCACCCGGCAGCGTTGCGGTCGTGGATCCGTTGCGACGCGAGAGTCGCGCGTATGTCACGACGACGTTGGCCGGAGACAAGGCGCATTTCCGCGAACACATCCTCGAGGCGATCACATTCGCTCTTCTCACGGACTTTGACCGGCATCCTGTTCACGCCGCGGCCATCGCGCGCGGAGGTCGAGCGATACTCCTTGCAGCGCCGAGCGGCACGGGGAAAAGCACAATCGCCTACCTGGCTCACCGGTCTGGCATCGACGTTCTCGGCGACGACCATGTCTGGATCCAGCGCGAACCTGCGTTTCGTGTATGGGGCGGGCCATTGAAGGTGCGGTTGCTCGCGGATGCGTCTGGGCATTTTCCGGAGTTGGCTGGTATCGAACCGAGCTCGCGAAAAACCACAATTACTACGGGTGTTGCGCACCCTCCGTGTGATCGCGCAACCGTGTGCGTGATGACGCGCGGGGCGGCAGTGGCGCTCGAGCGCGTTGAGGGGTCTCAGTTGCGGCGGGAGCTGGCGCAACAGCTCGCGCCGGGATTCGATCGCTTCGCGGCACGCCATGACGACGTGGTGGGCGCACTCACGGCAGATGGCGGCTGGCGACTGACGCTCTCGAACAATCCGTCCGAAGCATTGCCTTTGCTCGAGCGTCTGCTCGAGGAGAGTTGACGCCATTGTCGTCCTGAGCGCAGCGAAGGACCTGCACTTTCATTTGTCGTCCTGAGCGCAGCGAAGGACCTGCACTTTCATTTGACGTCCTGAGCGAGTGCAAAAGCACCAACACGTGCGGGTCCTTCGCTTCGCTCAGGATGACACACGTGGTGGGGCAAGACTGGCCGAGCCGCAGTACAGATTCGTAATTTCTTCCTCCGTAAATGTCTCATTGCCAACGCGACTTCTGATGCTGCCGTTCGCACGTTCTGCCGTGCTTCGTTGTGCCGCACTCGTTGGTGCGCTCGTATTCGGCGCGCTTGCGTTGCCGGCGCAACAGCAGTTGCCCACGACGGAGCAAGCCAAGCGGCTGCTCGCGACGCGGCCCGATCTCGTGGCGCAGCTCCGGCGCGAAATCGCATCGAGCGGACTCACGCCCGATCAGATTCGCGCTCGGCTCCGCGCCGCGGGCTATCCCGAAGACATCCTCGACGCGTTTGTCGGGCCGCGGCGTCCCGGCCTCGACTCTGCGAAGACTGACTTACCGTCGGTCGACGTTCTCGACGCCGTCGCCGCGCTCGGGATCAGCGACACCGTTGAGACGTCCGAACTGCGCCAACTCGTGCGGAGCCGATCTCGCGTATTGCGCGACACACTGCGCGACACCGTGCGCACGGTTCGCGATAGACGCCTGATGGATGCCGCTAACGACACGGTTGCGGTCGCAGATACCCTCATCGAGACGGATTCGCTCGGGCTACTCCACGCGACGCCAGTCCGGCGTCGTCGTCGCGTCGTCGCGTCCGATAGTGGTTTTACACTCTTCGGCCTGAGCGTCTTCGACGCGCAGACTACACAGTTCGATCCCAATCTCGCCGGGCCTGTCGACGCCAACTATCGCCTCGGTCCAGGCGATCGGATCGTCCTCATCCTCACTGGTGATGCCGAGCGATCCTATACGCTCGATGTCACGCG
>JBDTXZ010000494.1:0-3786 GCA_040005935.1 bacterium
CGGCTTCGGTGCGGGCGCCGGCGCGGGGGGAGGCGGCGAGCTGTGGCGCGCTGTGTTCTGTGCGTACGCCGGGAGCGTCGCCGCAACGACAAGCGCCGTGAGCGCGGTAGCGAGCGTTCTATGCATTGACGCGTCCTCCCCGAAGAATTAGTCGTCCTGAGCGCAGCTTGCGTTGGTCGTCCTGAGCGCAGCGAAGGACCTGCACTTCTTGTACACCGCTATTGCTTGACGATCTGACCTCGTATCTCGCCACCGGGGTGCGCAGCCGTATGCAAGTTGACGTACGCCTTCCCCGTTTCGAACAGCGTGCGCAGCGAATCTCCCGAGATGGTCACGTTGCCAAACGTGATCGGCACCGAAAGGTCGAGCGACCCCGACGCAACCGTACCGGACTGTGCAATAATAGTGAGGGGAACGATCACCAGTCCCGTCGTCCCCGCTGGGCCGATGAGCGCATGGCCCACGGTGAGCGTCGTCGAGAAACCAGACGCCAGGACGGTGTACGTCACGGTTTGCCCAACCAGGGTGAACGTCGCGCTGCCACTGGCAGCCGTGACGACAGGCGGTATTTCGCGCGAACCCGTTAGCGTGGCAACATACGTCGCGCGCTGCGGCACAACGGCACCGTCGGCACTACATGCGGCGAGCATTAGTACTCCGGCTCCAGCTGCGAAAAGCGCGAGGACCGATTGGACGGGATGAAGACGAAGAAGCCTGTGCCGGCCGTTCACCATCAATCCCTCCATTCAATCCCCGCACGTGTTCGAGTACTGCGGCGGGGAGCTACTGCTTGATGATCTGCCCGCGAATTTCTCCGCCACCGTTAAGCGCTGTGTGCACATTCGTATACGCGTTACCCGAATTCAAGAGCACCTTGAGCGAATCACCCGTGATGGACGCGGTACCGTTGGAAATCGTCGTCGACAGGTCGATCGTTCCGGTCGTTATGTTCCCGCTCGCGACTTGTCCTGTGACGAATGGAACGATCACGCCGCCAGAGACGCTTGCACTGCCGACATGAATGTGCGACGCCGTCGCCGGTCCGCTCAGTCCGTTCACCGTGACGATGTATGAAAGTGCGTTACCCGTAAGCGTGTAAACGGCGGTCCCGGTTGCTGTGCTCGCATTTGGATTTGGCCGCTCGTTGGCCGCGTTCAGCGTCGCCATATAGACGATCGGCGTAACGGTCGGGGGCGTCGTGCTGTCACTTCCACACGCCGAAACCGCCGCGACTGAGACGACCGCAACTGCTCCGAATATGATTCGCTTTTTCATGGATCTCTCTCCGCAATGCGTCGATGGTAGTCTTAGGACGAGAACGATAGACCGACCCCGGGGACACGCGCTCGCGTCACATGCATTTGCATCTAATTCCGCGGCGAACCGGCAATGAAAAACGACGCGCGGAGCTATCAGCTCCGCGCGCCGTTTTCACGTACCATCCTGATGAGTCTTACTTCGGTACCGAGATGTTATCGCCGCCGATGGTGATGACGAAATCGTCGCGACGGTTCTTGGCGTAAGCTTCGTCGGTCGTGCCCTGGTCGACCGGGCGCTCCTCGCCATAGCTCACGACGTCGAATCGAGCGTTGTCGATACCCTGTGCAACCAGGTAGCGACGCGCTGCATTCGCTCGGCGCAGACCAAGCGCCAGGTTGTATTCGTTCGAACCGCGCGAATCGGTGTTGCCCTCGATGCGGATCTTCATGGTCGAATTCGCGCGCAGCAGTGCGAGCTTGCTGTCGAGCGCCGCCTTTGCATCGTCACGGATTTCGCTCTTGTCGTAATCGAAGTAGATCGGCGCGTTCAGCAGTGAGCGCGCATCTGCAAGTGCACGAGCCGCAGCATCACGCTCGGCCTGTGCGCGACGGTTCGCGGCATCGATGGAATCCTGACGCATGCGGTTTGCGCGATCAATCGAATCCTGACGCGCACGGGCGCGGTCGGCGGCGCGTGTGTCGATGACAACTGCCGTGTCGATGGGCCTGGGCGCGACGACGGCCATCTCAGGACGCTCGGTGCCGAGGAGGATGCTCAGTCCAGCGCGAGCCTGGAAGTTGGAGAGGTACGCGGCCTCGTCGTTGACGCCCGGTTTCGTAGGCGCCTTGAACGTCTGGCTCTGCGGATTGAGCGCTATCATGCTAAGTACATCGAAGCGCAGCGCGAACATGCTCGCGAGCTGCGCGCGAAGACCGATGTCCGGCGACAAGATGAAGTCGGAATGCTTGTCGATGCGATCACCACCCGCGCCGGCGCTGAGGATGACGGCGTTGCCCTGCATGCTGCCCCAGGGAATGTTGTAGTTCAATCGGCCGACATAGTAGTTGATCTGCGCCTTGGTCGTACGAGATGGCTCTGGATCGGCCTGCGTGTAGGAGGCCTCCGCCTCGAGCTGCCAACGCGGCGACACAAAGAGCCCAAAACGGCCGCCGGCGCCGCCGCCTAGCCGCTTGGTACGCATTGCTTCATCAAGACGGTCGAGCTGGAGGAAGCCTCCGAGTTCGACGGTGCCGGCGTGCTGTGCAACGGCGACACCGGAAGGGTGAATGAGCGCAAGCCCGATGAGTGCTGGCGCGATGAGACGACGAATGTTCACGATTGTTTTCTCCACTATCAGTTTCGTTGTGCACCGCATGTCCTCGGCGAGAACGGGTGCGAGTCGGACGCCGGCGCGGGCGTATGCGCGGCATCATACGTAGTGCACCATTGGTGCCAGACTCAGCTTGTCGCCGACAATCAATTCTTTTTTGGAGGCGCGTCGACGTCACGTTTATGCCGTCGTGCCACTGCGGCATCGCGGGCGAATTCGGCCTAGTGCCGATCGGCCGCGGGCTTTTCTGGCGATGGTCGCGCGCTTCCGCCGTCCACGACATAGCGCCACGCGCCATCGCGCTGGCGCTTCCACACGGTGAGGTATTTCGAGTGCTGCGACACGAGCGAGCCGTCTTCGCGCTCGGCGGTGGACACCGCGTTGCCAACCGTGAATCCCAGATCCCCACTCTTGGCCATCTCACCCTCGACAGGGTGCCACGTGAATGAACTCTTCCCAATAGGTGGACTGAACGACGCGGTAATGGCCGCGGGTCCTGTGACGAATTCACCGAGAGGGGAAAAAATCTGCGCGTCCTCGGCGGCATAACGACCGAACGCTTCACCGGTGCCGAAGCGGGTCGCATCACGCGAAAAGTCGGAATCGGCGGAACGAATCGCGTCGATGGGCAAGCGCGTGCGCGACATCGCGACGTCGGCCAATATCCCGGCTGCTGCCGACACGGGCAGGGTCAACGGAGCCGGCGGGCTGCCGTACGTTTCGGCATAGGCAGCCACCTGCCAACCCGTGGGCGCCTTTCGCCAAAACGCGATGTACCGGTCAACCCGAACCGAAAGCGCTCCCGCCTGCGGCAACCCATAAATGGCGTATCCGTACGAAAATCCGCTCTCGCGATCCCTGCTGGTTTCTGCCCGGACAGGTTGCCAGCGCACAGTGACTCCTGCGGCAAGCGGCTCCGCAGCAACGATTGCCAGAACCGCCGCTTTGCTTCGCACGATTGGGAGGCCGCCCCGCAAATAGATAACGTCGTTGGCGAAGCTGCTGCTGAGCCCATCAGCGAAGCCCAGCCTGGTGACGGAGTCAGCACGCCCGAGATCGGCGCGCAGGAGCTCGTCGTGCGCCGCTTCATCGGCAGGCGGTGGCGCGAGAAGTGACGCTCCGGCGAAGCCCGAACCCGGCTGACTTCTGCATGCTGCGGAGGCGAGCACCGCCCCCAGAAGGATCGATCGAATTCG
>JBDTXZ010000495.1:0-3781 GCA_040005935.1 bacterium
GCGCTGGTTGCAGCACGCGCGGCCGGAACGTCCATCGTCCGATCGTCACGAACGAAGCACCGGCAAGAGGCACGACCCGCCAGCAATGAGGAACGCCATCCGGTGGTCGCTGAGCGACGTGCGGATTGCGCCCGCGCCGAAGGATGCGGCCGAGGCATCAGCGATGCGGCGAAGGGACCAATGAGACCGAACAGCGCGATGTTGACGGCAACAGCCGCAGCGATGACGGCTCGCGAGCGATCGCCGCTCGGAAAGTGTTTGTGGCACCACTCGTACAACGCCACGGCGACGGGGAGAAAATCGCGGCCCGCTGCGGTGAGGAGATACGCGTAGCGAACCGGCCGGTCGAGTACAGGTTCTTCTCGAGGATACCGGCATCGACGAGCGCGTTGAGTCGCTTGGTGAGCATGTTCGGCGCAATGCCGAGCCGTTTCTGGAATTCGTCGAACTTCGTGAAGCCGGGCAGTGCGTCGCGCAGGATGGGATGCTCCGCCACTCGCCGACATACTCCAGGCCGCGCGCGATGGGGCAGCGCATCGCACCAAAACTCTTGTGTTGCACAATGCTCTCCGGCTGGCGAACGTGTGACGGGCAAGCTCGGCCAGTCACTATCATCATGCAAGTAAGTTCCACTCGCGACGGAGACGGACGGCCATGAGACTGCTTGTGTTGGGTGCTGGTGGCATCGGTGGATATTTCGGCGGGAGGCTCGCCGAGTCCGGGGCAGACGTAACGTTTCTCGTTCGGCCGCGGCGTCGTGAGCAGCTCGAACGAGACGGTCTGCGCATCGAGAGTCCGCTTGGCAACGTGGCCCTGCCGGTGACGACCGTCCTGTCGTCAGAGGTGTCGAACGACTACGACTTCGTGCTCCTCACCAGCAAGGCATACGACCTCGATTCCGCGATGGATGCGATCGCGCCCGCGATGCGCGGAGTATGCACCGTCGTACCGACGTTGAACGGCATTCAGCATCTCGAGCGTCTCGACGCGCGGTTTGGCCGAGCGAATGTGATGGGCGGGGCGTGTTCGATCAGCGTCACGCTTGAGCGGAGTGGCACTATTCGCCATGCCGACGCCTTGCAGCGGATCGTGATTGGTGAGCGTGATCGGACCAGGACCGAACGCGCGCAACGTCTCGTCGACGCGTTGTCGCGCACGAGCATCGAGTGGCAGCTCGCTGAGGATATCGAACAGACGATGTGGGAGAAGGTTGCATTTCTCTCGACGCTCGCTGCCCTGACGTGCTTGTTCCGCGCGAATACCGGTGAGATTATCGCGGCGCCGGGCGGTCTCGCGGCGATCGAGCGTACGCTCGCGTCCAACTACGAGATTCTTGCGCGCGAGGGGCATCCACCGCGCGCGGCGGCAATCGAGTTCGATCGCAAGACGTTGATGAACCCAGACGGCAAGCGGAGTGCGTCGATGCTGCACGATCTCGAGGCGGGCGGCGCTGTCGAGAGCGATCACATTGTGGGGTGGATGCTCGAGCGGGCGCGCGCGCATGGGGTGGACGACACGATGCTTTCGATCGCGTTCACGCATCTCAAGGCGTACGAAGCGCGGCGCGCGGCGAAGCGACTGCCGTCGGGGTAGGCACTTCGCACCACCACGTGCAGGTCCTTCGCTGCGCTCAGGACGACAAACGGTCCAAGCTGCGGTAGTACACCGTCGTGTCGCACGGCTCGCCTCGAGGCATCAACGCATAGCCCGGAATCACGCCAACACGCTCCCACCCAAGCCGCTCGTACAGCCGCTCGGCATCACCGCCGGTGACCGTGTCGAGCACCAGGAGCGACTTACCGCACTCGCGCGCGGTCGCCTCGGCTGCACGCATGAGTGCCGCGCCCAATCCATGACGCCGAGCGCGGCGTGCAACCAGCATCTTGGACAGATCGGCGCGATGTGGTTGGTTCTCCGGCTGCTGAAGCACCAGCTGCACCGTCCCACAAATCCCGTCTGCATCCTCGGCGATCAGCAGCGCACGATCACCCGCAGCCACACCGAGCGCCACATGGTGCCAGAACGCGACCGCGCGCTCGCGCGTGAGCGGCAGCATGAAGCTCACCGACGCGCCGCCCTCCACGCAGTCGATCAATACGCTGGCCAGGCCGTCGACCTGCGCGTCAGTGACTGCGTGCAGACGCTGAACGGAGTACGAGGGAGTCGTCATCGTGCCGGTACCTTTTCAGACGCGATCACCACGGCGTAGCGCGCCGGCTTTCGTGTTGGATTGTGAAACATCGTCGGCCGGTCCAACTGCATGGCGAGGCAATCACCCTCGCGCAGCCGATGCAGCTCCTCGCCGAGCGTGATGTCGATCGAGCCTTCCAGTACCCACACTTGCTGGTGCACGCGTGCGTCTCGTCCGGCAGTCTCGAACGCAACACGAGCGCGCGGCGGAAAATGCACTTCGACGATCTGCATGGGTTGGTGCACACTGGAAGGCGAGACATTGCGTCGTAGATATCCCGACGCTGGGTCTTGCCATTCTGGCTGGTCGTTGCGACGCGACACTGGCCCGCTGTTCGCGGCGCCCGTGGCGGGCGCATCGAACAACGACGCAAGCGTGACGCTCAAGCCGAACGACAGTTTCTCGAGCACCACTGCGGTCGGGCTACATTCGCCGCGCTCGATGAGCGAGATCATCGAACGGCTCACGCCGCTCCTGCTGGCGAGTTCCTCGAGTGAACAGCCCTGTTCGGCGCGCAACTCGCGCACCCGTTCGGCAATTCGATGGTTCAGGCCTTGGGCGACGTCTTTTATCATGGAACAAATATCCATGATACTGGAACACACGTCAAGGCCTGTATCAACGCGGCAACGCGAGCGATACAGCCGCTTCTCCCGCCGAGAAGTATCGCTACGCCAGCTGACGGCGTGCTGTATGTTAGGGCAGACGGGCACAGGGGCCGCGAAGTGGCGGCACCATCGCTCAACAATTCGTGAACCGCACGTCCACCCTGCCGCGGTGGCGGCGAAGGAGAGCGCGCGATGTCATCGAGATCGTCTCGCATCGGTCCGCGTGGAACGACAAATCTGCTCCGCGGCACAATGCTGTGTTTGTCGCTAGCGATCATTGGCTGTCATTCGGCTGGGCCTCGCGACGTCGCGCACGAAACTCAAGGCACGACTCAAGCTCGGACGCAAGCGAAGGGTGCGGCGCCGATTGATCCTAACAAGGGATGCGGTCTCGCAGTCGCGCAACGCACAAGCGATGCGGGATGCTGGCTCACCGTGCAAACTGCGCTGGGCGTGCTGAACGACGGACCACTCTTCTGGCACGTGTACAGCTACGCCAGCGCCACGGACGCGGATGCGGCGCGCGGTCCGCGTGGCACCACCGCGGAATCGTTCGGCAAGCACTGGCTCTTCGCGATCGAGCCGCACGACTGGAAGCCGTCGTCAGGCCAGCGCCTCGCGGTTGTCGGCCCGCTTAACGTGAGGGGAGACGTGTCCTACACCGTGCGATACATGGAGGCGGTGTTCCCGGCAGGCTACACGACTCCGCTCCTCGGCCATCGTCACTCGGGCGCCGAGGCGTGGTATATCCTCACGGGGGCGCAGTGCCTGGAGACGCCTGCTGGTCCGATGGTTCTGCGCGCCGGCGAAAGTGGAATGGTGCCGCAGGGTCCGCCGATGTCGATCTCCGTCGTTGGACCGGATACTCGGCGCGCGGTGTTACTGGTGCTGCATCCGACCGCGGAGCCCTGGGTGTCGAGCGCGGCGGATTGGACGCCGAAGGGGACCTGTCCAAAATGAGCTGACGTCGTGCGACGTCGAG
>JBDTXZ010000496.1:0-3776 GCA_040005935.1 bacterium
CGCCCAGGTAATGTTGTTCGCTTCATCGAAGCGAGCCTTGAGCTCCACCAGCACCGCAACCTGCTTTCCACGGTGTGCCGCCTCCGTGAGCGCGCGCACGATTGCCGTATCGCCCGATGTGCGATAGAGCGTCAGCTTGATGGCGAGCACGTGCTCGTACATCGCAGCGCTCTGAAGAAAACGCTCGACGGTGGCAGGAAATGAATCGAAGGGATGATGCACGAGCAGATCGCGCTCGCGAATCACGTCGAAGATCGAGCGATCCGGATCGCGCAGTTCCACCGGCACACTCGCGATCAGCGGAGGATCACGCAACTCGGGAATCTCTATCTGACTGAGCTCGATGAGATCGGCGAGATCGAGCAGCATACCCGACTCCTCGATGTCCGCTTCACTCAGCGACGTCTTCGCCGGAAAATCCGCGTCGCGCAGCTCCTCGAGCAGCAGCGTGCGCAGGTGCACAGGCATGTCATCCTGAACTTCCAGGCGAATGACCTCACCAAATCGGCGTTCGAACACCTGTTCTTCAATCGTCGCGAGCAGATCCTCTGGATCTTCGAGATTGGTGAACTCGAGATCCGAGTAGCGCGTCACCCGAAAGGCGTAACATCCAAGAACCTCCATTCCAGGAAACAGCGCCTCGAGATTTTCGCCGATCACATGCTCGAGCGGCACGTACTCGTGCGCTCGACCGGGCACAAGTTGCCATCGCGTCAATCGCTTCGGAACCTTTACACGCGCAAAGTGCACCGTGCCGTGCTCGGGGTGCCGCACTTCGACGGCGAGCGACAGCGACAGATTAGAGACGTTCGGAAACGGATGCCCGGGATCGACAGCCAATGGCGTCAACACCGGAAAGATCTGTGACTCGAATTGCTCGTCGATCGCGCGCCGTTCGGCAGCCGTAAGCTCGGACATGCCCACGATGCGCACGTGATGCGGTGCAAGTTCCTTCAGCAACTCGGCGAAGCAGCGACGCTGTTCCCCAAGCAGCAGCCCGACACGCCCACGAATGGCGGCAAGCTGCTCGGCTGCCGTCAGACCATCCGGAGTCGTGTGTACGGTACCCGACTCCACCTGACGTCGTAGCCCCGCGACACGCACCATGAAGAACTCGTCGAGGTTGCTGCTGAAGATCGCGAGAAACTTGAGGCGCTCCAGCAACGGAACGCGCGGATCTGCTGCCTCGTGCAGCACGCGCGCATCGAACGCGAGCCAACTGAGCTCGCGATTCAGGTACAGCGACGTGGGGAGCTGCGTATCGGGCATGGAGTCCATGAATGCTACTTCACCGTCTCGAGCCTGGCCAACAGCGCGGTCTTCATTGCATCAGGCAGCGGTGCATAGTCGAGCGGCGCTTCCATCGCCTGACCATCACCAAGGGCCCACTTGAGGAAGTCGACGACCTTCTTCCCCTTCATCGGATCGGCTTGCTTCTGATATAGAATGATCCACGTGAATGACGAGATCGGATAGACACCCGTACCGCCCGCGTTCACGATCGAGAGCCGATAGTCGGTCGTCGCGGGAAGCTTCGCCGATGCGCCAGCCGCCGCCGCAGTAACCGATGCGATCGTGGGCGCCACGTATTCGCCCGCCGCATTCCTCAGCACTGCCGTGCTCAGCTTGTTCTGGTTGGCGTACGCGAGCTCGACGTAACCGATCGCCCCTGGCGTCTGCTTCACCTGCCCTGCGACACCGTCATTTCCCTTGCCGCCGAGGCCGACGGGCCACTGCACTTCCTTTCCCTTGCCTGGCTTCGTGGCCCACGCCGGACTCACACTCGCGAGATAGTCGGTGAACACGTAGCTCGTGCCCGATCCGTCGGAACGATGGACAACGAGTATATCCGCCGACGGAAGCGTAACGCCAGGATTGAGTGAAGCGATCCGTGCATCGCTCCACTTGGTAACCTGCCCCTGATAGATCGCCGCAAGCACGTCGCCGGTGAGCTTCAGCGGCTGCGTAACCCCGCCAAGATTGTAGATGAGGGCCACGGCGCCGAGCGCAGTCGGAATGTGCAGAATCGAGCCGCCCTTGGCCTTCGCCAGCTCGGCGTCCGTCATCGGGGCATCCGTACCGCCGAAGTCGACAGTCTGTTCGGAGAGCTGACGTATTCCACCGCCAGATCCAATCGCCTGATAGTTGATCTTCACTCCCGCCTTCGCGGAATAGGCGTCGAACCACTTGGAGTAGAGCGGATATGGGAAGGTGGCGCCTGCGCCAGTCAGGTCAGCGCCGGATGTGGCGTTCTTCGCAGGCGCGGCCGCGCCCGACGCGGGAGTGTCAGCGTTCCTTGCCGAATCACCACACGCTACGGCGAGTGCCAGCGCAAGAACGGCGGCGAGAGTGCGTTGCATTGTATCTCCATGAGAAAGCCAGAACTTCTTCGTATCTGACGGATCCGATAAGAAGAACTAAAGGCTATCCAGTTCAATACTTGAGCCCGGGCAGCGTGATGTGACAATACCGCTACAAACGGCGCGTTCGCATGCGCTCGGTCATGGGGCCGCTTACGCTACGGGATCACGTGTGGGGCGCTCGCGCCGCGCGCTCACGAACTGGGCGCTCGCTTAGGCGGAACGTCGCGGCGGCCACGGATCGTCGGCCCGCATTGTTGTACGGGTCGTACTGAGGTTCCCGCACGGCGTACAAGTGGTGTCGAAGCGGCACATTCCGACTTAGAGCACGATGACGTGCGACAATACCCAATAGCACACCGCGGCCATAATGCCGGCGGCCGGCATGGTGAGCACCCAGGCCCACACGATTCGGCCGGCCAAACCCCACCGTACGGCCGACAACCGCTTTGTTGCGCCAACTCCGATGATTGACCCGGTGATCGTGTGCGTCGTGCTGACCGGAATTCCCCAATGCGTCGCGAACAAGATCGTCAAGGCACCCCCGGTCTCGGCGGCGAAACCACCAATCGGGCGCAGCTTCGTAATGCGAGAGCCCATCGTGTGAACGATGCGCCATCCGCCGAACAACGTCCCGAGCGAAATGGCCGAGTACGCGCCAATCTCGACCCATCGTGGAATCGTCGTACTATCGACGTACAGATGATGGAGGAATCCTGTCTGCGCCGCGAAGTAGCCTTTCGTCGCAACGAGAAGGCCGAATACGATCCCCATCGTCTTCTGCGCGTCGTTGCTACCATGCGAAAACGAAAGCAACGCAGAGCTGAACAATTGCGCAGGTCGAAACACGCGGTCCACCCTCGACGCGCTCAGGCGCTGGAAGATCCAATAGCACGCGATCATCAGGGCAAAACCTGCCATGAACCCCACCATCGGCGAAATCACGATGAAGGAGAGTGTCTGCTTCCACTTCGTGCCCCACGTGATCGCGCTGAGTCCAGCCTTCGCGATCGCCGAGCCAGCATACCCGCCGATCAAGGCATGCGACGAGCTTGACGGAATGCCGTAATACCACGTGATGGCATTCCAGACGATCGCACCGAGCAATGCGCCGAGAATCACGTTCGGATTCACGATCGTCTGGTCGATGAATCCGCCGCTCACCGCTTTCGCGACTGCGACGCCGCCGAAGAACAGCGCGGCGAAGTTGAAAAAGGCCGCCCACATGACCGCGGCGAGGGGGCTGAGAACGCGTGTTCCCACGATGGTGGCGATGGAGTTCGCCGAATCGTGGAAGCCGTTGCTGAAATCGAAGATGAAGGCGATCGCTATGATCGCGACGACGTACCAGACCACTGGGATCCGCTCAGGAGTTCTTGATGGAAATGCTGTGCACGGCGTTCGCTACGCCCATGC
>JBDTXZ010000497.1:0-3766 GCA_040005935.1 bacterium
GTTCATCAACTGAACGGCGTCCTGTTGCATGTCGATCCTGCGTTTGCAAAACAGCCTACTTCGTCGCCTCGGCAGCGGCGGGCTGACCCGCTTCCTTCTCTTCGCCGGCGTAGTGCGCATTCGTCAACCGAACGATCGCGAACAGGATGACGAAGATGCCAATGGCGCCGAGGATGAGGCCAGTGAAGCCTGCCGACTTGTCGGTCTGTTGTGAATCGCTCATGCGACCCGAACCTTGTTCATCACGTCGTTCTTCTTGATCTGCTTCATGAACTCCAGGCCTCCAGTGATCTTTCCAAACACCGTGTGCACGCCATTCAGATGACGGGTGTTGTCCTCGGAAAGCACCATGAAGAACTGACTGCCGCCCGAATCCTTACCGGCATGCGCCATGGACAGCGATCCGACTTCGTGCTTGTGCGGGTTACCCGCAGTTTCGCACTTGATTTTCCAGCCGGGACCGCCGGTGCCAACCCGCGGGTCTCCGTCGGGCAGGTCGCGCGACAGCGGATCGCCGCCCTGGACGACGAAATCGGCGATGACACGGTGAAACTTCACGCCGTCGTAAAAGCCCTCGTTGGCGAGCTTCTCGAAATTCTCTACGGTCTTCGGCGCTTCCTTGTCGTAAAGCTCTGCGGTGATCGTCCCGCGATTGGTCTCGAAAGTGGCTGTCTTCAACGGCGTCTCCGTACTGGGTTATTTTGCGAAAGATAGTCTTGCTTCCGCGTCGTGCCATGGCCAGCCGAGCAACAGCATCTTTGGCGCGCCGGCCAACCTCTGCCCCAGAACGGTGCTTCGCGTCTCAATGATCCGTCGGGCGGTTGCGTGCGGCGCTGCGGCAGTGATTCTGTTGGCCTGCGGTGGGGACGGACCGTCCGGGCCGCCCGGCCCGGGCGCCGTCTCGTCACTGCAAATAACGGCGAGCGCCAACACGATTACTGCGGGCGCTACGCTGTCGCTCTCGGCAACGGCGCGAGACGCAAGCGGGGCCATCGTAAGCGGAGCGCAGGTCACATGGAGCAGCTCGGCAACGAGTGTTGCGACCGTGTCGCAGGGCGGGGTGGTTTCCGGCATTGCTTCCGGCACCGCGACGATCACCGCGTCGGCCAGTGGCGTGAGCTCGACGGTGCAAATCACCGTCACGCCGGACGACACGCCGGCGAGCGTTACGCTGTCACCGGCAAGCGCCGTCGCACTTGCCTCTGGCTCGCTGGCTACGCTGACCGCCACCGTTCGCGCCACCGACGGCCATACGGTGTCGACGGCCTTGGTGAGCTGGACCTCGAGCAATTCCACCGTCGCAACCGTCAGCGCTGGGGTCGTCACGGCATTGAAAGTCGGGACGGCCACGATTACGGCCACAAGCGGGTCGGCCTCCACGTCTGCCATCGTCACTGTCACTCCCGGGCCAGCCGCAGAGTTGGGAATTCAAGCGCAACCGATGGGTGCTGCGACGGGGACGCCGCTTTCAACGCAGCCGGTGATCGAAGTCCGCGACAAGGCTGGCAATGTCGTGCCGACTGCGACGAACGCGGTGACCGCGTCCATTGCGGCTGGTGGCGGAACGCTCACCGGAACCACCACCGTGAACGCCGTGGCCGGTGTGGCGACGTTCGCCAATCTCATCGTCTCGGGTACACCGGGCACGCGCACGCTCGGTTTCGCGGCCAGCGGCCTGACATCGGTGACGAGCGCGGACGTCGTGATCACACCCTCGCCGACCGCCCTGCTGGTGATCGATTCCACCGCCGTCACGCTCGCCGTCGCAGCGGGTGCAATCACGCCGGTGATCACACTGAGTGTGAAGAATGGGGGCATCACTCCGCTTACAGGCCTGACGCTCTCACCGCCGTCATACGATGCCGGTCAACCGACGGGTTGGCTCAGCGTCTCGGCAACCGGGACAGCAGCACCATTCGTTCTTGCCATTCAGGCGAACGCGACGACCCTTGCCGCCGGAACCTATCGCGCAGCATTCGCCGTCAACGCAGCGACGGCATCGAACAGCCCCGTGGTCATCACGGTGTCGCTCATCGTGTCGCCTGTAAACCCGATCACGTTCGGCAGCGCGACGGAAAAACTCCGCATTCTCGACATCGGCTCCGCCTACTCACCCTCACTCTCGGCGCGCGACGCCGCGGGACTGCCCGTTCCGGTGGGCACCGTGACGTTTTCAAGCCGAGCGACGAGTGTGGCAACTGTGAATGCGCAGGGAAAAATCACGGCGGTTGCCGAGGGCACCACATGGGTGGTGGTGCAGGGGTTGAATGCGGCCGATTCCGTGTTCGTCATTGTGCCGCGCGGCACGGCTGGTCCCGTATTCCGCTCAGACCTCACGACATACCTCGTGAAGGCCGGTGACGTCACCTTCGTGAACGTGTATATCGACACGCGGCTCACGCCGGTTGGCGCCGCAACGGTCGCGGTGGGGTATACAACGTCGACGCCGGTGTTCAACTCCACCGTGACCTATACCTCGGCCGCAGGGCCCCCGGTGCCGGTGGCGACTAGTCCCACGGCAGGAGTAATCCGCGTGTCTGTCGCGTCGGCTACGCCGCTTACCGGGCAGGTCGCGCTATTGCGACTGCGTGTGTCGACGCCCGGTGCTGGACTATCCGGAGTGATCACGTTGACTGTGACCGACATCGTAGCGCCGGACGGAACTGATCTACTGTCGCTCGCCACATCCACTCGAATTCCGATCATCGTCCAATGACGACTGCACGCATTTCGCAATTCGCCAGCGTGGTTGTCCTGGACGTCATGGTCGTCGCCATGCTTGCTGCGGTCGGCTGCACCGAACAGGCGTCCACAAAGGCACCGGGCACGCCCGAACCGACGATGGACGCCAGTCTCGTGCTCTCCGACTCCTCGCCGGTGGTGGGCAACAGCGTGGATGTCTTCGCGCAAATCGGAACCGCCACCGCGGGCCTTGTCGGCAGTTACACCGCGCGCATTCGATATGACTCGACGTCGCTGCGGTATCAGGCAGAAATTCCAATTGCCGACCAGACAATGCGCGCGACGAACGCCACGAGTGGACTCGTGCGCTTTGCCGGAGCAGCGACTGTTGGCGTACCGAGTGGCCGACTCGCAGGCTATCGCTTTGTCGTTCTCCGCACAGACGCCGTCCGCACGCTTCAACTCACCGTCGACGAACTTCATACCGTCGCGCGCAGCGACGCGGCGTCCATGGTGCGCGTGGCGCCGACTCGTGTGGAGGTGGCGCCATGATTGCGCGTCGCGTCATCCGGGCCGCGGCGCTCGTACCGTTGCTCGCGGGCTGCGCGCTCGCACGAACGCACGGTGATCGGCCGCCCGTGCTCGACACCGTGCGCCCCGACTCAGTGCTGGTTGCGCCGGGTCGCGTGGTCGAGGTGACGCTGACAGGATCCGGCTTTCTTCGTGGGATGCCTGGGGAGAACACGGTATGGTTCGGCTCGTCGGTGATGCGTGGTGTTGCGTCGAGCGATCACGGCCGCCGAATCACGTTTGTCGTTCCGGACGCAATGGATTCGGGCGGTGAGGCACCGCCAGCGAGGCTGATTTCCGGGTTGTATCCGGTGCAAGTCGAAACAGCGTTGGGCAAGAGCAATGTGCTGATGCTCAAGGTGTTCCGATGAGCACCCATGTCATCCCGCACGGGCAAGCGGAGCAGGCGAGTGTGGGGATCAACCATGCTGGCGGCCGACACAAGTTACGTGGCAAGGATGGTAGATCCCGACATTCGCTGCGCTCATGCGGGATGACAGTCGGGTGGCTGCGC
>JBDTXZ010000498.1:0-3766 GCA_040005935.1 bacterium
CGTACCGGTCGAGGAGGTCGAGCGCATTATCCTCGAGGAGTACGGTGTTCCCGCCATTGCGCTGTTCGAGCGCTTCGATCGCACTCCGCTCGCGGCGGCATCATTGGGCCAGGTGCACCGTGCGCGCTACGGCGGGGAAGAGGTTGTCGTGAAGGTGCTGCGGCCTGGCGTCGAAAAACTCATTGCACTCGACGTGAACGCCGCAAAGCGCATTGTAGGCACCGTGGAGCGGTGGTGGCCGAATCCGCACGTCATCGGCACGCGCGTGGTCATCGACGAATTTGCCTTGCGAGTTGCGGAAGAGATGGACTTCAGGATGGAGGCGGCGCACGCCGTCGCCATCGGCGCGAACTTCGCCGGGACGCGCGAGGTCTGGATTCCGCGCGTCATCGAGCCGCTGGTGCGCCAGCGTGCACTCGTGCTGGAATACTGTCCGGGCCTGCGCATCGATAGGCTCGACGCGTGGGTTGGCGAGGGTCGCGTAAAGCCGGAGCGCATGGTGCGCGACGTGATGGAACTGTACGCGCGCATGATGCTCGTGCATGGACTGTTTCACGCCGATCCGCATCCTGGCAACATGCACGTGGCGGCGGATGGCCGAATCATCCTGCTTGATTTTGGCATGGTGGTTCGCGTTCCGCTCGATCTTCGACGCGAGTTGGTGGCTGCGATCTTCGCGGCCATTCGCAAGGATGCTGACGCACTGGCGGACAGCTTTCATCGGCTGGGTCTCGTCGCGACCGGCGCCGATCCCAAAGTGATTCGTCATCTCGCCGCAACGCTGCTTGCGGTGTCGAGACAGCGGACCACAACACGAGAGCGGGTAGAGCTGCTGGCAAACGAAGTGCTCGCTGAGCTTTACGACTGGCCGATCCTATTGCCGAGCCAGCTCGTGTACTTCGCTCGTACGGCGTCACTGATTGAAGGTCTGGGCACGCACTACGACGATCACTTCAATGCGTTGCAATTCGCCACGCCGATCGCACTGTCACTGCGCTCTGTCATCATGGCTTCGCTCTATCCTGATGGCGGCCAGCCAAGTGTCGATCCTGCGCGCGTCGTTGGCGCGGCAATCGGTGCTGTTGCACGCATCGTTCGTCAAGCATCGCTCGATGTCGTCAGCGCGGTGCGCGAAGCGATCGCCGAGGCGGCGCTCCCGTCATCGGAAGCATTGCGCGGAGATTTGTTACTTCCGTCAACCAACGGTTCGGCCCCGAAGGCACGTAGTACAGTCGACTGAACTGACTGCGTGCTGGTGTGACGCCGCCCGCTCCACGAAAAAACTTCCCTGTAATTCATGCGCATTTTTCGTATGCTTCGATATACGCTGCTCGTCATCGCCGTGCTCTTTGTTGCCGCGACTCCTGCGCGTGCGCAGGTCGGTGCGACGACCGACATCATCATGGGCAGGGTTACCGGTCCCGATACGACGTCCGTCGCTGGTGCACGCGTCGAGGTCACGTCGTCTGAAACGGGAATCACGCGTCGCAAGACGACGAACGAGAAGGGCGAGTACTCGATCCTGTTTCCGGATGGCGGCGGATCATACACGCTGAAGGTCAGCTTTTTGGGCTTCGGCCCATACAGTGGCCAGGTCTCTCGGCAGAGCGACGAAGACCGCCTCGTCCATAATGTCCGGCTTACGCGTAATGCACAGGTGCTCGCGACCGTACAGGTGCGCGCGAACAACACTCAGGGGCAACAGCAGGATCGCCCAACCGCAGGCAGTCAGGAGCGCAACTTGTCGGCTGCGCAGCTGGACCGCCTTCCAATCGATAAGGGCGATCTCGCGTCGATTGCTGGGTTGGCGCCCGGTGTCATCAGCACCTCTGCTACCGATTCCACCGCGGCAACGTTCTCGGTGGGAGGCCAACCCACCAATCAAAACCAGATTACGCTCGACGGCCTGAGCTTTGGCTCAGGGAGTGTTCCGTCCGAGGCCGTGCGCAGTACGCGGGTGATCACCAACACGTACGACGTAAGCCGAGGACAGTTTACAGGCGGGCAGGTTGCGTCGACGACGCGCGGCGGCACGAACAACGTGCAGGGCGTCGTGACGTATTCCTTACGGGATCCGGAACTCGAGTTTGTCGACGAGTCGTCCGCCACGTTCGGCCAGAAGTACATGCAGAACTCGCTCAGCTTCGGCACTGGCGGTCCGATCGTCGAGGATGAGATGTTCATCTTTGGGGCGGCGTCAGTGTCGCGGCGCACGAATCCGCTGTCATCACTGCTCGCCGCAAACACGCAGACGCTCACACGACTTGGTGCCAGCCAGGATTCGGTCACTCGATTCTTGTCGCGGCTCAACGCGATTGGCGTGCGCGCGACGCTTCCCGGCATTCCGGACGAACGACTTGCGGACAACGCATCGGCGATCGTGCGCTATGACTGGTCGCTCGGTGAATTGCACACGCTGACCATCCGTGGCGATTGGCGTGGGCAGCTGCAGGATGCGACGCGCATTCAGTCAACGGCGGTGCCGAGCACTGGTGGCAACCTTCACACGCTCGGTGGTGGCGTAATGGCGACGCTGACCTCGCACGTGCATGGCCTCATCAATGAGGCGCGCATTTATCAGTCGTCGGATCGCCAGAATACGAATCCGTACCTGATAACGCCCAACGGGCGCGTCACCATGGCGGGCACGCTCACCGATGGGACGCAAAGCGTCACCAATCTCCAATTCGGCGGCAATCCGTCGCTCCCGCAGGAAACGCACTCGCGCCTGCTGGAAGGGAGCGACGAGGTCAGCTACGTGAGCCGCGGTGGCGCGCATCGCGTAAAGCTTGGCGGTTTGATCAACGCCGACCGCTCGACCGTGGGAAGTATTCCAAACAAGTATGGGACGTACTATTACAACTCACTCGCCGATTTCGAAGCCAATCGTCCGGCGCAGTTTACGCGAACGATTTCTGGACGCGATCGCCTTGCCGGCAGCAACAGCGCGGCGCTCTACCTGGGGGACGCGTGGCGCCAGTCGCCACGATTCCAGATGGTATACGGGCTTCGTTTAGAGGGCTCGGCGTTTCCACGCGATCCGGAGTACAATCCGGAGGTGGAGACGTTGTTCAACCGGCGCACTGATCACTCGCCCTCAGAGGTGCATGCGAGTCCGCGCCTGGGTTTCACGTACTCGATGGGCGCGCCGGGGAACAATGCAGCCCCGAACGGCGCGGCCGCCGATTCCGCTCGTGCACGCGGTGACACATCCGCGGCGGCGCGCGCGCAACGCGGTGGCGGCCAGGGTGGTGGTGGACAAGGCGGCGGCTTCGGCGGACGTGGTGGTGGGCCGGGTGGACCAGGAGGCTTCAACGCCTCCGCGTGGACGATTCGCGGTGGCGTCGGAGAGTTCCGTGGCAAGATTTCGTCGAACCTAGTTGCCACAGCGGTAGACGCCACGGGACGCTTGGGCGGCCAGTCGACGCTGACGTGCATCGGCGCCGCGGTGCCAGTGCCCGACTGGAGTTCATATCTGACGGACCCGGCATCGATTCCGACGCAGTGTCTCGACGTGGGCGGGGCGCCGCAGCCAGTGCCGCTCTCCGGCTCGCGCCGCAACGTGACGACATTCGAGAACGGCTTCAGCGCCCCCAAGGTGTGGCGGGCATCACTTGGTGGAAGTCGTCGCTATTTACAGCGCTACAACTTCAGCGTCGACGGCTCGCTGGCGTACGGTATCAACCAAACCGGTTCGCACGACCTCAATCTCAATGCGACACCCAAGTTCACGCTCGCCGGCGAAGATGGACGTCCGGTCTACAGC
>JBDTXZ010000499.1:0-3763 GCA_040005935.1 bacterium
GTGCGGAGAACATTCCTCTCGTGGTGGCCTTCGAGGACGAAGACGTCCTCGTCGTCGACAAGCCCGCGGGGATGGTGGTGCATCCCGCGCCAGGCAATTGGAGCGGAACGTTGGTGAATGCACTGAAGGGCCGGGGAGGGCCGCTGTCGGATCTTGGCGGTGAAGAGCGCGAGGGCATCGTGCACCGGCTCGATAAGGAAACATCCGGTTTACTTCTCGTAGCCAAGACGGATCGCGCCCATCGGATTCTGGGTGCGGCGATGGCGAAACGGGAGATCGTCCGACGGTACGCAGCGTTGAGTTGGGGTCATCTCGACGACGACGCCGTCACGGTGGAAAAGCCCATTGCCCGCGACCCGCGAGACCGAAAGCGTATGGCAGTCGTCAGTACGGGGCGGGCGGCACGAACGGATTTTGTGCGGCTCGCGCGGTTCGACGCGGTGGACCTGTTGCGGGCGCATCTTCATACCGGGAGAACACACCAGATTCGCGTGCATCTGTCATCCATTGGGCATCCAGTGGTTGGTGATGACACGTATGGCGGCGGGGGAGGACGGAAACTGATTTCGCTGCCGGCGAAACGGCATTTTTTACATGCGGCGTGGTTACGCTTCAAGCATCCGGCAACGGGTGACCTGGTGGACCTCCGCTCTGCATTGCCGCCCGACCTGGTGCGCTCGATGAAGAGCGCTGCAAGCCCCGATAACGCGTTTGCCGACACCGATCCGCTGGAGTATTTTGGCTTCTTCCGAAACGATTCTTGAGGCGCGGGCTGCTGCGCGGACGTTACTCTTCCGTGTAGCCGAGCGTGTCTATGGCTGTGATATCGAAGCAGTCAGGGAGATCATTCCGTATCGGCGCGCCACGCGATTGCCTGGCGCGCCGCCGTACGTCCAGGGTTTGATCAATTTGCGAGGCACAATCGTCACAGTGCTCGACCTGGGAGCCCGGCTCGATGCGTCGCGCGCGCCGGTGCGTGAAGGATCCATCATTCTGGCAACGCATGGCACCCGCGTGGTCGGCGTGGCGGTGGAAGAAGTGATGGACGTGCAGGCGATCACGGAAGAGCCGATCGCGACGAGCGCAGGTGATATTCCGCAAGGGCTCGTGCGCGGACTCGGTCACCTGAACGACGGTGTCGTCGTCCTGGTGGACATTCATGTTCTGGTCACACAGGTCCTGCTCTAGGGGGCAAACGAGTGAGTCATACAGTTCTCATCTGCGACGACGCGATCTTCATGCGGACGATGGTCGGCGACATCCTGCAGCAAGCGGGATTCGAGATTGTCGGCGAGGCGGAGACGGGCGTGCAGGCAGTGGAGAAGTACAAGCAGCTCCGTCCCGATCTTGTCACGATGGACATCGTGATGCCCGACATGGGCGGCATCGACGCAGTGCGAGAGATCTGCAAGTTCGATCCGGGTGCGAAGGTGCTGATGTGCAGCGCGATGGGCCAACAAGCGCTCGTTGTCGAGGCGATTCAGGCGGGCGCCAAGGACTTCGTCGTCAAGCCGTTCCAACCGAGCCGCGTGCTCGAAGCCGTGCAGCGCGTGCTGGGGTGATGCCGCCGGAAGGCGGCAAGGGCGCTCAATACCTTCGCGACCATCAATTCAGTGGATAGCGCCCAGTACGCCGAGCTCTTTCTCACCGAGAGCCGCGAACACGTCTCCGCCATCAACCACTCGCTGCTCGAGCTCGAGCGCGGGGAGGGGGGTGCTGAGCCAGTGGGCGCGATTTTTCGCGGCGTCCACACGATCAAGGGGATGAGCGCGACGATGGGGTACACGTCCGTCGCCTCGCTGTCGCACGAACTCGAGACGCTGTTGGACAACGTGCGTCGCGGAACACGCGTGGTGGATGCGCACTTGATGGAATTGCTCTTCCAGGCAGCGGATGTGCTCGAGACCGCGATCGAAGGGGCGGTGCTTGGGCGATCGAACGCGGCGGAAGTGGATGCCATCGTCGCGCGGTTGCGCACGGACGGAACCGCCGGCCCGAGCATCAGCCGCGGTCGCGCGTCTACGTCCATGCGCGTTGTGGAAGAGGAATCGTGGACCGCGGCCGCACCCGGCGGCGACGGACTGCTCGTGCGCATCCGGCTCGCTCAAGGAACGCCACTCAAGGGCGTGCGCGCGTTTCTCGTCGTGCAAGTGGCGAAACAGCTTGGTGACGTGGTTGGCTGCTCTCCATCGCTCGATGCGATGCAAGCGGACAACTTCGATCATGACTTCGCGTTGCGTCTGCAGACGGGCCATTCGCTTGAAGAAGTCGGCAACGCGATGCGCAAGGCCGGCGACGTCGTCGACGTTCGCCTCGGCGAAGACGAGCCGGTCGAGCTGCCACAGAACACCATGGAGTTCAGCGTCGCCGAGTTGGCCGGCGCATCGATGCCAACCATCGCGACTGTCGCGCCCGAGGCGCGCAAGCAGCGGAGCGTGCGCATCGATCTCCGCCGTCTCGACAACTTGATGAACCTGATCGGCGAGCTCGTGATTACTCGCGGCCGGCTGCTTCTGCTTGCCGGCAGCAGCGAAGATCCGGCACTCATCGAGACCGTGGCCCAGGCGTCGCGTCTCGTGGCTGACTTGCAGGACGAGATCATGACGAGCCGCATGGTGCCGGTGTGGCAGGTGTTCGACCGGTTTCCGCGATTGGTGCGCGACGCGGCACGATCGGTGGACAAGCAGGTGGAGTTTGTGGTGGAGGGAAAGGAGGTGGAGCTCGACCGGTCGATGCTCGAGGAAGTTGGCGATCCGATCGTGCACTTGCTTCGCAATGCCGTGGACCACGGCATCGAATCGCCCGCCGTCCGCGTCGCGAAAGGCAAGCCGCCCATTGGCCGTCTAACCCTCAGCGCACTGCGCGACCGCTCCGCCGTCGCGATTCGCGTGAGCGACGACGGCAAGGGCATCGATCGCGAGCGCGTGTTGGCGCGCGCACAGGAAAGCGGCTTGGTGGACACGGGCAAGGTCGACCTCAACGACGACGAGCTCGTACGGATCATCGCCCGCGCCGGATTTTCGACAGCCGAGCGAGTTACCGATCTTTCGGGCCGCGGTGTGGGGGTGGATGCGGTGTACAACCGGGTGCGAGCGCTCGGGGGATCGGTGGATATCCGGAGCGTCCCCGACGAGGGAACGACCGTGACGCTTCGCCTTCCGCTCACGTTGGCGATTATCCGGTCGCTCCTGGCACGCATTGGCGACGAGATCTATGCCGTGCCGATGACCCACGTGCTCGAGACGGTGGAGCTGCGCCCGACGATTCACCGCATGGTACAGGGTCGCGAGGTGCTCATGCTGCGCGACCAGGTGCTGCCGCTAGTGCGACTGCGCTCACTTGTGGAGTTTGCGGGAGATCCACCAAGTGGCCGCGAGCAGGTGATCGTCGTCGAACTGGCGGAGCGACGCGCCGCGCTGGTGGTTGATGCGTTGATCGGACAGCAGGAAATCGTCGTCAAGCAGTTTGACGGCGTGCACGACGCGCGCTCGCTCTTTGGCGGGGCGACCATTCTCGGCGACGGGGCACCGGCGCTGATTCTCGATGTCAGCAGCCTTCTTTAAAGGGAACACGATATGGACGATCTACGCTCGCTGAAGGCGCTGCAACTCGACGCACTGCGCGAAGTTGCGAACATTGGCGCCGGACACGCCGCCACGGCACTTTCGCAGATGATCAACAGCACGATTATGATCAGCGTGCCGACGATCAATGTCTCGCGCCTCGAGGACGTGCCGCCGCAGATTTCTGAACCGGAGGAGCC
>JBDTXZ010000500.1:0-3763 GCA_040005935.1 bacterium
TTGTCGTCATACCAACCTACCGTTCACCGTTCACCGTTCACCGTTCACCGTTCACTGTTCACCGCTCACTGTTCACTGTTCACTGTAGTTCACGCCGGCCTGGATCCCAACATGTAGTCAACAAACCACTCGCGCTGTTGCTGCCTGATCACCGCATTTCTCAAGACACCAGCCGCGACAAGCATATCGTGCGCCGGTTGCAACACCCGCTGCAGATGCGACGGATACCGCTGCGCCAGCGGCAACTGGGCAGCGAGCTTGTCCAGCCCAATGCGCCACGTCAGCCGCTCTTCTGCCCGCGCCACCTCCAGCAGCCGATACAATCGCCGCGCCACCGGCGACGCCAGCGACCAATAACAGGGCGCAAACAGACTCACCACGTGACCCGCCGCCAGGTTTTCTCGCACGACCGCCGAGAGGACCACGCGCGCGACCCCCGGCTCCGCGGCCGAAATTGGATGGAACAGCGGAAGCTGCTCGCGATCCATTGTCCGCCTTCGCTCGACAGCCACCGCGGCCAGCAACGTGAAACGCACTGGGCTGCGACCGCCGCCCGCCATGCTCTCGTATGCTCCCTGCGACTCGAGCGTGGTCCGCTCGAGCCGGCCCAGCGCGCTGCGGAGCTGTTCGTAGGTGCGTCCATCCACACGCCGCCCCATCGCGCGCAGGAACGCGTGCAACGTGAACGACACCACGCCATCGGCTGGCTCGTCTGCCTCCGTAAAGCGCCGCAGCAGCTCGACGTACACATCCTGATCGAACGTTCCCGGCATGCGATCACCGGGGCTCGGCAGCACGCGCCATCGACAGCCCTGTTCGTCTGCGAAGGCAATCGTATCGTCCTCGGCGGAGTCGCTCAGACGAAAAATCGGCAGCGCTTCGAGCGACCGGTCGAGACGAACCGTCCGTGTGGCAACCCGACGCCGCGCGAGCACATTCATGCCCTTGGTTAGCGCACGGGAATGAGCTGGCCGCTCACCGCTCGCGACTCCTCTGAGCACAACCACAGCACCACCTTAGCAACGTCCTCGCGCGTCACGTACGAGACGTCGGGCCCCATGGTCGCAAGGTTGGCCGCGGTGCGAATGGACGTGGGTGCAACCGCATTGGCGCGCACGCCACGCGGCGCTTCCTCCTGTGCGATGGACTGCATCAGCCCCACCAGCGCGCTCTTGGACGCCGCATAAGCCGAGATCCCTGCCGTGCGCCCACCGGGCAGGATCGCCTCCGACGCGAAGAACACGAGGGCGCCCTTGGCCGCTCGCAGCAGTGGCAGAAACGCGCGCGCGGTGAGATACGCCGTGCTCGCATTCAGCGCGAATTGACGATTCCAGAGCGTCGCATCACTCTCCGCCACGGAGCCGCTGGAGACAAAACCACCTGCGAGATGCACCACAGCGTGGACGCGTCCGCCCGTGGCATCGCGAACACGCTCGGCAAGCGCGGCGACAGCATTTTCGTCGGTGAGGTCCACTCCCAAACCGGCGGCGCGGCGACCGTTCGCGACGAGAGCGTCGGCGCGCGCGCGGGCCTCGCTCTCTTGACGATCCACCAGAAATACGCGCGCTCCCAACTCAGCGAACGCGGTGGCAACTGCCTCTCCAACCTGCCCTTCGCGGCCTACGCCGGTGAGCACGACACTGCGACCACTGAAGTCCATTCTGCTCCTGTTGGGGGACCACCGGACGCCGATCGCATCACCGGGCTCGGCCTCATGGCATGAAGTATGTGATAGCGAGACAGCAAATGCGAAAAATGCTCAGGGTCAAACGTGTCGGTGTCGTGCTCGGAGTGCTCCTCGTCGGCTCGCTGACACTTATCGGCATGCTCTCGATGACGAGGGGCACGCCGGTCCAGAACGTGGTCGTCATTGGCAAGACCGGCGGGGCTCCGGCCATCACGGATTCCCTCTTCTCGCGAATGATGGAGCTCTATACCGGCACTCACCTCTCAGCGGGCAATGCCGCCGAGCAGATGAACAACGGGAATGTGTACCCGAGGCTCTGGGCAGATCTCCGAGCGGCGAAGCACACCATCACGGTGCAGATGTACTACTCGCAGCCCGGCGCCGTGGCGGACAGCATGGCCGCCATACTCGCGCAGAAGGCGAGAGAAGGTGTCCGCGTGCTGTTTGTGCTGGACGCCTTCGGCTCGTTGAACCTGAAAAAAGAGTGGGCAGATAGCCTCACTGCAGCTGGTGTCGAAATCGGCTTGTTACGGCAGCTGCATTGGTATGCCCTCCACAATGCCACGGACCGGTCGCACGTTCGCGTTGTGGTCGTGGATGGCGAAATTGGCTACACGGGTGGCTTCGGGCTCGCTGACTACTGGCTTGGCGACGGCAACCACCCGGAGCAGTGGCGCGATAGCAATGTGCGCTTCGAGGGACCGTCGGTGATGGGGTTGCAATCCGCCTTCGCGTCCGCGTGGGCCGAATGCACCGGGGAGCTCATCGCGGGTGATACCTTCTTCCCGAAAGAGGCCTTCACGTCGGTAGACGGCGGCATGCAGGCAGGAGTCTTTTTCGCCTCGCCTACCACAGGCAGCACACCGGCGGAGCGATTCATCGCGTTGTCGATCGCCAGCGCGCGGAAGACGCTATACGTCGCCAATTCGTACTTCGTGCCGGACGACGACTTCCGGAAGCTGCTCGCAGATGCCCACAAGCGCGGCGTGGACGTTCGTATCCTCACGGTGAGCAAGGAAACAGACGTGAAGACAACGTGGTGGGCGGGGCGTTCACGCTACGAAGAGCTGTTGAAGGCGGGCGTGCGGATCTACGAATACGAGCCGTCGATGATGCACTCCAAGACGTTCATCGTGGATGGTATGTGGGGCTCGATCGGATCGATGAACTTTGACAACCGTTCACTCGCATTCAACAACGAGTCGAACTTTGTCTTTCTTGACGCCGCATTCGGCGCACAGATGAACGCGACGTACATGGACGATCTCACGCGCGCCAAGGAGATCACACTTTCCGAGTTCCAGAAGCGCCCATGGTACGACCACGTGATCGAAAACGGGGCAGCGCTGCTATCGCGGCTGCTGTAGACCATCCAGCTGCTATCGGATATCCGCTCGTCCGAGCGCCGCCCTTACAGCCTCGCGCATGGCCACCAAGGCCTCATCGCGCGCGGCAGGCGAATCATCGCGCACGTGGATCTCAATGCCGTCCGCCACGGGAACTCGGCGCCAGCTTGCCGAGCGGTCGTCATCGGTGTTGCGAACGGCAACATCGGCCTGGGCCCCAAGCGCCGGCGCAAGTGAGGCGGCCACTCGGCGCTCGAGCATGTCGCCCGTAACCTCCGTCATCTCGCCCTTGATCATCTCCAGCGTCGCACCTTCACGCTGACGAATCTTGATGGCGAGAAGCTGGAGGAGATGGCGATAGTTGTACGTTGCCGCGGTGCCTGCGCCCTCAGGCCGGTCGAGCAGACCGTTCGCCACGTAAAACCGCACGGAGCGCGCACTGGGCGACACGCGCGCCGAGGCGTTCGTGGGCCGAATTCCGGCGGCGTCCACGAGCGCGGTCACATGCGCCGCGAGCCCGCGTGCATTCCAAGGGGCGTGACGCGAATGTGCGCGCAACAGCGCGACAGGAGAGGGAGTCGGTTCCGGCATAGCGGCGGAAGTTAACCCAGAACGTGCTAAACGCGACGGGGTGTAGCCATTGTCTGGCTACACCCCGTCGCGTTCAACTCTGCGTCGCAAAACTAGCGGCGCTTGCCCTTTGCCGCCTTCTTGGCCGGAGCCTTCTTGG
>JBDTXZ010000501.1:0-3757 GCA_040005935.1 bacterium
CACCGGACGGCGTATACGCGTACTCGTGCATCCCCTCGAGCTGCGTGCGCAGGTTATGGCTGTGCAACCAGCTACCCACAGGCGCGGGCTGCGTGGTGACACCAATCGGAAAGCCGTACTTCACCACTGGCTCGCCCGCCTCGAGAGCGCGCAAGGCAAACTTGTGCCCCGCGGGCACGTCGTCGCGCACCTGGACACGAGCGCCTGCGACATCGACGACTTCGCCAGCGACAAGTGGCCGAATGGCAACCGCCACGTTGTCATCCAAGTGGATGCGCACTGCGTCGGGTCGCATCATCCGACGACCTGGCGTTGGCGTGCTGCTTTCGCCGCCCGCGACAGTGCAGGTCCTTCGCTACGCTCCCTTGGGCTGCGCCCAGGGCAGGCAGGACGACAGCGCGCGCAATACCACACTACCGCACCGCCTCGGGAAAGCGGTACGTCTCGCGAGCGAGGTCCACGGCTAACGCACGCGCCATGTCGCGCGCGTCGTCCATCTCGATCACGTGTCGCGCGACGAGCCCGCCGATCCAGTTCGCATCCACGCGACGCGCGAGATCGTGTCGCGCGGGAATCGAGCAGAAGGCGCGCGTGTCGTCGTTAAAGCCGGCCGTGTTGTAGATACCAGCCGTTTCAGACACCTGTTCGCGAAAGCGACGAATCCCCTCGATGGAGTCGTGAAACCACCACGGCGGTCCGAGGCGCAACGCGGGGTAGTGACCCGCGAGCGGCGCGAGCTCGCGAGAATACGTGCTCTCGTCGAGCGTGAAGAGCACCATCGAGAAACGCGGGTCGTCCCCAAAGCGGTTCAACAGCGGACGCAAATTGCGCGTGTATTCCGTGGCGATGGGAATATCCGCACCCTTGTCACTGCCGAAGCGGTCGAAGACGGCGTGATTGTGATCGCGCGACGAACCCGGATGCACTTGCATCACCAGCCCGTCCTCGACGGACAGGCGCGCCATCTCCATCAGCATGTGTCCCTCAAACTCGCGCTGGTCCGCGGTCGTGGCCTCACCATTCATCGCGCGCTGAAACAGCCGCTCTGCCTCTTCGGGCGCGAGCTCACAGGTGTATGGTTCCAGCACGCCGTGATCCGCGGCCGTCGCGCCAAGCGACGCAAAGTAGCGACGTCGTTCCGCGAGCGCCGACACCAAATCGGCGCAACTCGTAATCGACCTGCCACTCACCGATCCAAGCGTGCTGACTTCGCTCGACCACGCGGACTGGGCGATGCGGAACAGCGTGTCGGGACGAAAGCACGGCACGACTCGATTGCGACCGTAACTCCAATCCGATGCGCGAATGGCCTGGTGATGCAGCAGCGGATCGACGGCAGCATCTGTCGTCGCGAGCATCTCGATGCGGAACTGCTCGAACAACGCACGCGGCCTGAACTCGGGGCTGAGCAGCTTCTCCGAGATTTCGTCATAGATGCGCTGCGCGGTGTCGCCATCGAGACGAACGCGCACACCGAACACGTCGTGGAGCTCGTGCGCGAGCCACGCGCCCGACGGGGTGCCGCGGAAGAGATACCAGTGGTCCGCAACACGCTGCCATATCACGCGCGGATCGGCTTCCACCGGAGTGCCATCGCGCGCGGGCACGCCGAGATCTTCCAAGCGCACGCCCCGACTGTACAACATCCGAAAGATGTAGTGATCCGGAATGATCAACAGCGCGGTGGGCTCTGGAAACGCCGAGTTGTTCGCGAGAATCGACGGGTCGACGTGCCCATGCGGGCAGACAAGGGGCAGGTCCCGCGTTTCATCGTACAGCTCGCGCGCCACGCGGCGAATGGCCGGATCGGAATCGAAGAAACGATCCGCATGGAGGCGGAGCGGGCTCCCAACGACAACGTGGGAGCTCGACCCGTTGTGCTTCACCGCAACTGCCATTGCGCGAGGGGAGAGAGGTGGGAACGGCGAGCCACTCTCGCGGGTCGGCCGGAATTTGAACAGGTTTAGAACAATTGACGAAAGTGCCGATGTTTCGGACCGCCGCTATCGGCGCACAAGGACCGCTTCCGAAACGTCGCTAGAGGGGAGATACGCGAGAATTGACTATTGCGTTGCGCGTTCTCGGTGCTGATTTTGTTCGAGCAAGAAACTAATGTGCCCATTGAATGTACCAGCGATCTACCCGACTCGCAATATTCAGCGCCGGTCGCGTCGCAATTCGTATTATCAATCTTGCAGCGACGGCTCCCGGGAGTCCACCCTCTCGCCAAAATGGCCCCTTGAGAAAGATCGACACCCGCGACTTTCGCCGAGCCACTCGGACCACCTCCCGCGAAATCAATCGGCGCATTGTCCTCAACCTCGTCCGCGACCACCAACCAGTCTCGCGCGCCGATCTCGCACGACGCATGGACATCGGACGGGGCGTCGTCACGTCGATCATCCAGGAATTGATCGACGAAGGATCCATCTACGAGGGCGCAACGGGCCACGCCGCACGCGGTCGACGCCCCACCATGCTCTACGTCCGCACACAAGACCGCCTCGTCGTCGCCATCGATGTACGCTTCAGCCGCACCTTCATCATGCTCAGCGATTTTGCCGGATCGCAAATCGCCCTCGAATCTCTGGAAACGATCTTCGACCCAAAGCTCCTGGTCGCCGAGTTGGTCGAACGCATCGCGCGACTGCTGGCGGCGCATGGCGCGACAGGACGCTGTGAGGGCGTCGGACTCGTCGTTCCGGGCATGGTGGAGCGCGTCTCCGGACGCGTGCTCATGGCGCCGCAACTCGGCTGGCGCGACGTGGACATCCGCGACGATCTCGCCGTGGGCTGCGGACTCCCGGTCCACATCGAGAACGCACCAATGGCGTGCGCTCTCGCCCAAATGTGGCTCGGCCAACGCGGCAACAGCAGCGACAACTTCGTCTACGTCACGGTGTCGGACGGCGTGGGTGCAGGCATTGTGCTCAACGGCCAGCTCATTCGCGGCGAATCCAATTCCGCGGGCGAATTCGGTCACAACATGTTGGATGCCGATGGGCCGCAATGTCTCTGCGGCGCACATGGCTGCTGGGAGGCCTACACGTCGAACCAGGCCACTCTCTCACGCTACCTCGGACGAGAACTCGTTCCCCTCTGGGGCGGCGCGGTGCATCAGCCATCGTCGCTCACCATTGAAGACCTCATCGCACGCGCCCGCGGTGGTGACACACGTGCCACCAACGCCATCGTCGCAACTGGCCGCTACCTCGGCGTCGGCATCGCGAGCATCGTCAACGGACTCAATCCATCGCAGGTGTTCGTCGGCGGAGAGATCACGGGTGCGTGGGACTTGATCGAATCCGCGATACGTGAGGGAATTCTCGAGCGAGCACTGACACGTGCCGCATCGGCAACGCCAGTGGTTCCAGAACAAATGGGCGGCTATCCGCGCCTTCGTGGCGCGACGGCATTGGTCGCCGCCCCACATTTCGCCGCGCCACGCGTTGCGTGACACCGGCGAGACTTTGTCATCCCGCACGAGCGAAGCGCGTGTCGGGATCAACCATCCCTGCGCTCTGACGTGCGGCGTTGGGCGCGCCGATAGTAGATCCCACACTCGCTCGCTGCGCGCACTCTTGCGGGATGACATCACATCCCACCCCAGCTGAACAGCTTTGTCCTTGGCTCCCACTTCCTTGCTTCAGGCTCCGCCAACCCGACCGGAAGATCTTCCCCTCCACGAAGACGTTCGACGCCTCGCCGCCGCACTCGGAAGAGTCATCCGGCATCTCGAGGGCGACGAAGCGTTTCA
>JBDTXZ010000502.1:0-3756 GCA_040005935.1 bacterium
CGGACCATGTGGTGGCGCGACGGAACGTGCGCGTTCGGTACAGACGACGGTCCCAGAGGCAGGCTGACGGTCACGCGATGATTCAACACAGGCCCCTCCAACTCGTCCGCGATTCATCCGTCGAGACCCCGGCAACGACGGAGACACGAAGCCTGCTCGTGCATGAGGCGCGGAGTGGCGACGTTCGCGCCTTTGCGGCGCTCGTGGATGCCTACTATGCGCGTTGTCTTCGGTTCGCTCTTCACATGCTTGCAAATCGAGGCGACGCAGAGGAGGCTGTTCAGGACACTTTTGTCCGCGTCTACAAGGCGCTTCCGAAGTATGAAGAACGAGAGGCATTCGAGCCCTGGCTTTTTCGCATACTCGCAAACCGATGCCGCAGCGCAGGCGCGCGCGAACGGCGGCACGCCGAGTTTGTGGAATACGGAGACGTTCCGGAGCGGCCTGCCACGAACAGCCATGACGACGTCATTGCATGGCGCGAAGAAATCGGCCTCGCCCTGGCCGCACTGTCGGACGAGCAGCGGGAGGCATTTCTCATGCGACACGTAGAAGACCTGAGCTATGAAGACATGTCCATAGCGACTGGAGCGGGAGTGTCCGCGCTCAAGATGCGTGTGAAACGCGCGTGCGACGTGCTGCGAGCGCGGCTCATCGAGGTGGATCGTGACTGAGGAACGAGATGCGATGCTCGATCGCGTGGTGGACGCCCTTCGTCCACTCCCGCGAGTGGACGACTCAGCCAAGGCACGCCTGCTCGTCGCAGTGGCGGCAGAGCGCGAACGCGATCGCGAGAGCGCGGCACGCGTGAGCGTCCCGCGCCGAATGAACCGGTGGGTCGTGCGGATGACGGCGATTGCCGCAGCCGCCGCGCTCGTTGCTGTCGTCGTGCTGTGGAGCGCGCCCAAGTCCGCGCCCACTCCAGAAGTTGCTGCCTCGACAGGCGGCGCAACGAAGGCGCCGCCCCTTCGGTTGGCCGGGAGCGACGTCGCAAGCAACACTGACGCGGCGGCGCAGTCGGTGGAACTCGTCCTGCGCGCGCCATTAGCTGCGAGCGTGCGTGTCGTCGGAGATTTCAACGAATGGGATAAGGAGCGTGCGCCGATGAAGCGCGACGCGGCCAGTGGACTGTGGAGCGTAACGCTTTCGCTCAAGCCGGGCCGGCACGTGTACGCTTTTGTCGTGAATGACACCCTCTGGATGCGGGATCCGCGGGCGCCGGCCGCGAAGGATGTTGACTTTGACCGGCCCGGCTCCGTGCTACTGGTGGGGCGTCCGTAATGGAGCGTCAGTTCGCGATGCGCCTCGTACGCCGCGTCTTTCGCGCGTTCGCGTGCGTTTCTGCAAGCCTTGTGATCGCACTCGTGAGCGCTCCGCTGGCGCACGCGCAACAGGTGGCGTATGCCGCGAGCCTCGGCGCAGAGCTGGATAGCGCGACTCAGGCTGCTGTCTCGCGTGAGATTGCCAACGCGCGCGAGCGTGGCATTCCTGTGGAACCGCTGGTTGCAAAGGTGCGCGAAGGACGCTTGAAGCGCGCACCGAGCAGCAGAATTCGCACGGCGGTCGAGAAATTGGCGGAGCGGCTCAATCTCGCGCGGGCAGCGCTTGGTGTGGAATCATCGTCCGACGAAGTGATCGCCGGCGCCGACGCGCTTGCGACCGGCGCCGACGCCGCATCATTGCGCACGTTGCGCGCGGCGACGACACGCCCCATCGCCGCACCAATCGGAACGTTTGCCCAACTCATTGCGAGCGGCGTGGATCAACGAAAAGCGCTGGACATGGTCGTGACGCTACTGCGTCGGAACGCCGCGCCTGCACAAGTGCTCGCGCTGGGCAATCTTGTGGAGGTCGATGTGGCCTCGGGCTTGCTCCCAGAGGAATCGGCGAGCTTCCGATTCCGGGGCATCGAAGGCTCGCTCGGGTTGGGGGACAAGGTGGAGATTTCGGCACCGGTGGCGGGGCCGCCGTTCACCGCGGCGACCGGACGGCCACCCGCGGCACCTCCACCGGCGAAGCGACGACCTTGACGTGCCTTGCGCCTTAGACTGATCGACGGAACACTGCACCTTCTTGGCGGCCTGCTCGTCGTAACGACGATGAGCAGGCCGCTCGGCGCACAGCAACCAGTCGTCGTCGTGGACCTTGGGCTAACGGCCGCACACTTCGCCGCAGATGACGCAAGCGCGGTTGGTCCGTCGCTTCGCGTATCCCTCGCTGGATCGAGAGGACATCTTTTTGGTTCGGCCGAAGGTGGCGGACTCGCCACATTTGGAGCGGCGACCGGGTTTGCCACGCTCGAAGGTGGAGTGCGATCGTCGACGCGACGTGGATGGAGGACGGAACTCGCTGGCGAGCTGGCCTCCGTGGTGGGATCGAGTACCGCCGGAGGCGCGCGAACGGCGATCGTCGGTGGACGAACTCTCTGGACCACGAACACTGCTGGCGGTTGGCTGCGCGCGAGTGGACACGCCTCGCAGCGACTCGATGCGTCGCTTACGGGCGCCGGTATTGAAGCTGGCACGTGGAAAGACTTTGCCCGCGCACAGCTCTCGGCGACGGTGACGCAAGAATGGACGCACGCCGAGCTTTTTACTGGTGCCTTTCGGACTGGCTTTGTGGGCACGACGCCGGTGCGATACACGGAGGGCGCGATCGCTATGCATACGGAAAGCGATCGCTCGTCATTCGATGTGTCGGCTAGCACGCGGCGAGATGCGGGTGCGAGCCGGCTGTTCGAGGAGTCGGTGAATGCGAGTGTGGCGTACTGGCCGCGAGGGTCCATGGCCGTGGTATTCAGCGTGACGCGTCAGCTGGCGGATTTCATTCGTGGTGCCGACGGGGCGGACGCATTGAGCATCGGGTTGCGGTTTGGGCAAGCCTCGCCTGTGATTGCTCGCAATGCGCGATTCATCGCGGTCGTCCAGGTATCCGACTCGAGCGGAGCGCAAGTGCTGCGCGTGCATGCACCTGGTGCGCGTCAGGTCGACGTGATGGGAGATTTCACCGAGTGGGAAGCGCAGCCACTCGTCGCCAACGGAGCAGTGTTTCAGCGCGTGTTAACGCTCAGCAGCGGCACACACCGCATGCTGGTGCGCATCGACGGAGGCGCGTGGCGTCCAGCCGCAAACACGCCAGTGGTCGACGACGATCTGGGCGGCCGAGTGGGGCTGCTCGTCGTGCCTTAGACGTACTGGGTGAACGGTGAACGGTGAACGGTAACAGCGTTTAGAATTTACCGTTCACCGCACTCCGTTCACTCAGTCCCGTTCAACCCCTTTTACGCTACGGCGTACTGCTGCGTGACGTCCCTGCCCGCGCTCTTCACGACAAGCTTGAATTCATCAGGCTTGAGGAGCGGATCGTCGCGCATCTCGAGCGAGAAACCAACGGCCTTCTCGAGTTTGCGAATGATGTCGGATTCGTTTTCCATCGCAAACATGGCGACGTCGGGATGCAGTTTCACGAGCAGCGGATCGCGCTTCCCCTCGATGCCGATTCGCTTTACACTGCGCTCCATGCGCCGGAGGATCGTCTCGGCTGTAAAGACGCGACCAGTGCCGTGACAGCTGGGACACGCCTCAGTCATGCTCTGCAGATGGCTCTGCCGCACGCGTTGACGCGTCATCTCGATGAGGCCGAGATCGGAAACCGCAAACGCCTTGGTTCTTGCACGATCGCGGCCAAGGTGCTGACGGAGCTCCTGGAGCACCTTGTCGCGATTGGTCTTGGTGTCCATGTCGATGAAGTCGCAGA
>JBDTXZ010000503.1:0-3744 GCA_040005935.1 bacterium
GGTGCCGGTGCCCGGCGCGTGCGATGTGCCGCGCACCGGGCCCGCCGATGCGATCGGATGCTACCTCGCCGGCATCGAACAACTCGGGGCAGCGCCAGCGACGCCGCTCTTCTGGCACCTCGACGCGTACCCCACGCGCGCGGCGGCCGAGGCGGCGCGCCGGGAGCACGGCATGGTGGCGGAGGCGCACGGGCGGGTGTGGCTCTTCACCATCGCGGAGGCGCAGTGGCGGCCGGCGGGCGGCGAGCGCGTCGCCCGGGTCGGGCCCCTTCCCTCACCGCAGGCCGCGTTTACGCGGCGTACTACATCGAGGGAGTGGTGCCGCCGCAGGCGCGCACGCCTGCGCACCGTCATGCAGGGCCGGAAGCGTGGTACGTCCTCGAGGGCACCAACTGTCTGGAGACGCCCGACGGAGAGCGAACTGCCAGCGCGGGCGAGAGCCTGATCGTGCCCGAAGGGGTGCCGATGGTACTCACCGGCGTGGGCCTGACGGTCAGGCGCACGATTGCCGTGATCGTGCACGATGCTGCGCAACCGTGGACGATCCCGGCTACGGACTGGACGCCCAAGCGAACGTGCCCGCACTGAAGGACGTATTTCACGTGCGCGTATTAGAGCTTCACCGTTGTGCAGGCACAACGATCATCGTCGGCGGGGTGGTGGCGACCGATCCTCTCTGGCTGGCCTCATCGCCGTTCCACGCGCGCCGCCTCGTTGGTCACAGCGTCCTAAGCATTTTCGTCGGGCTCCGATAGCAGTGCGCCCAACCGGTCGAACCGCCGCTCCCACAGTGAGCGCTGATCACCGATCCACTGTTCGAGCACAGAAAAGCCGGTTGTCTCGATGTGGCACGTCCGCACTCGTCCAGTCTTTGCCGTGCGTACGAGACCACTGTCCTCGAGCACTCTTAGATGCTGTGCGACCGCGGTGACGGTGATCTCCAACGGTGTCGCCAAGCCGGAAACCGAAACCGGCCCGTTGCCAAGTCGCTCGACAATTGCACGCCTGGTAGGGTCGCCGAGCGCGTAGAACACGCGAGCGGCGTCGAGACGAGGTTTGCGCGGTGAGCGCGACGACTTCGGTCTACTCGCTCTCATTCGCGAGCGCGTGCGCGAGCTTTTCGAAGAGGGAGCGCCATCCGAGTAACCGGATCTGTGGACCGTCGGCGCCGTCGAAGTAGGCTGCCTGATGCGTACACACGACGTCGGTTCCCGCGTCTGATGGCAGGAATGCGACCGTGACGAGCGCGGACGAGATGCGTTTGTCGCCAAGTCGCATCGTCGAGGTGAATACGATTCGCCGATCTGGTACGATGTCGTGGTAAGTGCCTTCGTTCGCGACAGCGACGCCCTCGAACGGCGTGCCGTTCTTGAAGCGGTACTGGAATCGCTCAAACCCTCCGACGCGAAAGTCCATCTCGAACAACTCGACGTCGTGTCCGTCGCCCTCGACGAACCACCGGCGTTTCATATTCGCGTCAGCGAAGGCGCGAAAGACGCGCTCGATCGGCGTGAGATACGTGCGCTCGATGACGAACGCATCGTGGATGGTCGACAGGCCTTCACTGGTTGTCATGCTGCCGTCTGCGCGGGGCGGTAGGTGGTCATCACGACACCCGTTGAGGACGTCTTGCTTTCGATGAGCGTGAGTGTCGAGTATGGAGTCTCGTCGACAAAGAGACGACTCCCCGATCCGAGCACGAGCGGGTGGATCGAGATGTTGTACTCGTCGATGAGATTGTGGCGCATGAGCGACTGCACCAGTGTGGCGCTGCCGAGGATGACGAGATCGGTGTCCGATTCAGCCTTGAGCTTGGCGACGGTGGTGCCCGCGTCGCCGAGCAGCAGGGTGGAGTTGCTCCACGCGAGCGGTTCCGTCAGCGTGGTGGACGCGACGTACTTTTGCGCGCGATTGAGCACCTCGGTGAAGGGATTGTTGGTCCGATGTGGCCACACGGAATAGAAGTCGTCGTAGGTGCGGCGACCGAAGAGGAGATTGAACTGCTTGCTCATTCCCTCGCCGGCGGATTGTGCCATGACCGCGTCGAAATAGGGAGTGGCCCAACCACCGTGACGGAAGCCACCGCGTGTATCCTCGTCAGGTCGGCCCGGCGCCTGGATGACGCCGTCCAGCGTCATGTTCATGTTCGCGACGATCTTGCCCATTGTTGCGTCCGCGCAGGAGTGGATAGTGAAGTCGTGACTTCAGTATTGTTCGGCGGCGATTGATTGTCAAGCTGGCGAGGGCGGGCGAGGCGATGCCGCGGCCTGCGTGGCGATAGATGCAGGGACAGACTTGCGGGAGCACGCGCACTTTGTAACAGTGCGAGACACTATCCATCCCTGAGTCCCGTAGTGGGAGCACCAGGCGATGCGCAGTTCTCTTCCTGAGGGTGGATTGATGACGACACAAAATGTGCGGGACGTTGTGCGCCAAGTGCGCACGGAGCTGCGGAATTCGGTGCGAGGCGCCACGCGAGTGTCTCGGAGTTCCGATGTCGCGGCTCAAGCGCCTGCGAAGGCGCCTACTGCGGAGGGTGCTCCAGAGGCTCCCGGAGCACCTGCCGCTCCTGTCCTGGCGCAAATCCCTCAAGGCGGCGGACGCTGCACGATTGACAAGGGCGAAGATGGCGACCACACCACAGTCACCTGCTCCCAATTACCGCCCGACGTCATGGTGCTCGTCCGTCGGGCAGAGGAAACGGCCTTCGGCCTCATGGGCCTGCTGGCGGCAATTATTATCCTTGGCCCATTTGCGCGCATGATTGCGCGGCGCATGGAGCGTCGCCCGGCAGTGCAGGCGGCTGACGACAACGCGCGCCTGCAACACCAGCAACTCCTACAGCTGCAGCAGCTTCAACAGAGCATGGACGCGATGTCGGTTGAAGTGGAGCGCATCAGTGAATCGCAGCGCTTCCAGAGCAAGCTTTTACATGAGCGCCGCGAGGCCTGATCGTTATTTGGACCAGATGAGTAGTGCGCCGCAGTGATTCGTGAGATCGACGTACTGCGGGGGTAGGCCGGCCGTCGAGTTGTAGATCTCCATCCCCGCGATGTCGTCGATGAGCCCTACGTCATCGACCTCGGCCAACGCCGCCCGAACGCCATTTACCCAAATGGTTGGCCGGCAACCGCGAATCCTGAGACGATTACCGGTGCGCGATGGCGTCATCGTGACACCTGGCACCATGCGAAGCGCATCACTCAGGAGCCGAGAGTCCGACTTCATCAGCACGTCGCCGTCGAGGAAGCGGCCAAAGTGGTTTGCCGATTTCCGTGCGTAGTATTCGGCCGGCGCCCCACCGGAATCCGCGGTGATCTCGATACCGGGTAACGCGAATGGCTTGAGCACAACGCGGAAAGAATCCGGCGCGCTCGTCTCGTGCACATTGACGCCTTCCAGAAACGGCGCATAGCCTACCCGCCGAACTTCCAGACCAATTCGTCCCGCGGGGATGTCGAGGAAAACGAAACGTCCGGTACTGTCGGTCCGAAATGCATGACGCTGCTCGGCAGCGGAGATGAGGGTCACCGCTGCATTGGGCACGGGCTTGCCACTTCCATCATCAACGAATCCGGCGACGCGATAGCCGGCAACGGGCGCCTGCGCCAGCGCGGCGCACGAGGCAGAGACAAGCAGGAAGGCGGCGAGACGAATGTTCGGCATGGTACAGAACATTACCCCGCCTGGGCCGGTTTGGTCAGCTTGTCATATCAGCAAGCGCCGCGAGTTTTGTCATCCTGA